>VBGU01000109.1 GCA_005881085.1 Chloroflexota bacterium
TCGCAGGGGACGAAAAGGACGAGCCCGCCGTACGTGCTCTGCTCGCGCTCCATACAGAAATCGCGGTCGACGCCATGATCGCCGAGCGCGCAGGTCGCCTCCGGCGCGCATCGGAGGTCCGCATGCCGGATGCCCTCGTCGCGGCGACGGCACTGGAGCACGGCCTCGAACTCATGACCCGCAACCGCCGGGACTTCGACCGCATTCGAGATCTCCGCGTGCGGAGCCCTAATAGCAGGTAGGTGCGCGCTTCGGGTTACCCGAGGCGATATCCAACCCCTCGCACGTTCGCGAGCGTCGGCGCACCCGCGGAATCGAGCTTCGAGCGAAGTCGCGCGAGATGCGCTTTCAACCACTCGGGATCAGGGTCGCGCTCCTCGGGCCATCCCGCGCGCAGCAGCGCGCGGCGCTCGAGCACCTCGCCGGGGCGCGCGACGAGCGCGGCAAGAAGACGAAATTCCGTGGGGGTCAGATCGAGGGCGTCACCGTCGACGCTCGCGACGTGCGTTTTCGGATCCACGCGGAGGCGACCGATAGAGGTCGCGGCCCGCGCGGCGTTCGCCGGCGCGGCGCGGCGCAGCAACGCGCGCACGCGGGAGCGAAGCTCCTTTGAGCTGAACGGCTTCTCGAGATAGTCGTCCGCCCCGAGGTCGAGCAGCTTCGCCCGCTCGTCGGCGCCGCGCTCGCCGGTGAGCATGAGGATCGGAGTCGAAGAAATGGCGCGGATCCGCTTGCATACCTCGTCGCCGGAGAGCCGCGGCAGCTTGCGGTCGAGGATCACCAGGTCCGGCGACTCTTCGGCGTGCCGGCGCAGCGCTGTTTCGCCGTCGTACGCGGTGACGACCTCGTAACCGTCCTCGCCGAGCAGCGACGCGACCATCCCGACGAGCGCGCGCTCGTCGTCGACGACGAGGACGCTGCTCAACGTGAGGCCGCGTCGGCGGTCGCGCGCGCAAGTAGCACGGTGAACGCGAAGACCGCGCCGCCCTCCGGCGCGTCCTCGACCCAGATGTCGCCACCCTGGCCCTCGACGACCCGCCGCGACGCGAACAGACCGATGCCCGAGCCCGGCACCTCGTCGTTGCCCGCGCCGCGCGCGTAGGGCTCGAAGATCCGCGAACGCTCATTCGGCGGGACGCCGCGGCCCTGGTCCTGAACGCGCACGGTCGCGCGATCGTCGCCCCGCTCGATCTTCACGGCGATGCGCGTGCCCTCCGGCGTGTACTTGGTCGCGTTGTGCACGAGCCCCGCGACGACCTCGGCGGTGCGCCGCCGATCGCCACGGACGAAGACCGGCTGCCCACCGCGCGGACCGGTGACCTTGTGCCTGCGCGCCATCGGAGCGACCTCCTTCAGCGCGGCGGTCACGGTCGCGCGGAGATCGAAGCGCGTTCGGCGGAGGGAGAGCTCCGGTCGATCGGTGCGGACCCCCGCGAGGATCCGGTCGACGAGCTCGTCGAGTCGCAGCACCTGCGAAGTCGCCTCGGAGATCGGTCGCTTCGATTTGCCGTTCTTCTCCGCGAGCATCTCGAGGTGGCCGCGGATCACCGAAAGCGGCGTGCGCAGGTCATGCGTCACGACGGCGACGAAGTCGGCGCGCGCGCGCTCGAGATCGCGGAGCCTCTCGGTGGTCTGGCGCTCGAGCGCGTAGAGGGATGCTTTGTCGATCGCGAGCGCCGCCTGGTTCGCGAGCGCGCCAACGAAACGCACCTCCTCCTCGAGGAACTCCTTGTAGTCGGGAACTTGAAGCACCACCGCGCCGAGAAGACGGTCGTTCGCGATGAGCGGGACCGCGATGTGGTCGAACGCGACGATCGGCCGGCGCTCGTCGAGCGCGCGCTGCGCGGCTGCGCTCGCGGTCTTGCCGAGTTCGCCCGAACGCGCACGCTCGCGGACGACCTCGCCTTCCTCGCGCAGCACGATCGCGCCGGACGCGCCCGGGTATACGCGGACGAGGCGGTCGACGATCAGCGACAGCACCTCATCGAGATCCAGGGTCGACGTGAGGACGTTCGAGACCTCGAAGAGCGCCGAGACCTCGCGCAGCTTTCGGTCCGACTCGCGCTGCAACCGGCCCTTCTCGATGATCCCGGCGACCTGGTTCGCGATCGTCTGCAGGAAGTCGATCTCCTCGCGGCCGAACTCCCGCGGCTGCACCGTCTGCACGTTCATCACGCCGATGACCTCGTCGCGCGCGACCACGGGGACCGACAGCATCGACGTGAAACGCTTCTCGTCGACCTCGGGTACCCACTTCCAGCGCGGCTCGCTGCGCACGTCGCGCGTGGCCAGCGGGACGCGGGCATTCGCGACCCAGCCGACGATCCCTTCGCCGACGCGCAGCGTCGCGCGCCCGATTCCGCCGCGATTGAGCCCGTTCGTCGCGACGAGACGCAGTAGACCATCGGAGCGCTCGAGGAGATACAGAGATGACACTTCGGCGCCCATCGCGTCGGTGGTTCGGCCGATAACCACGCGAAGCATCTCGTCCCAGTCGCGCGCGGACGATGCGAGCTGCGCGACCTCGTGAAGAAATGAGAGCTCGCGGAGCTTTCGCTCCGCGTCAGACGCGGTCATCGGTGAATTCTAGAAATAGACTCCGAATCCGATGAAGACCGTCATCCGCACCGAGAAGCTGACCAAGCGATTCGGCGACCTCACCGCAGTGGACGGCATCGATCTCGACGTGCACGAGGGCGAGGTCTTCGGCTTCCTCGGACCCAATGGCGCGGGCAAAACGACGACCCTGCGCCTCCTCTGCGCGCTCATCGCGCCGAGCTCGGGGACCGCCGAGATCGCCGGATTCCGGCTCGGCCGCGAGGACGCCAAGATTCGCGCGGCGGTCGGGATCCTCACCGAGCAACCTGGCCTGTACGAGCGGCAGTCGGCCTGGGACAACCTCGTCTTTTACGCCACGCTGTACGGGCTTCCGCCATCTGTGGCGAAAGCCCAAGCGGAGCGTTACCTCCGGATGATGGGCCTCTGGGAGCGGCGGACCGAAGCCGTGGTGACCTTCTCCCGCGGCATGAAACAGAAGATGGCGATCGCGCGCGCCGCGCTGCACGAGCCGCGCGTCCTCTTCCTGGACGAACCGACCACGGGACTCGACCCCGACGCCGCGAAGACAGTGCGCGAGTTCATCGTCGCGCTCCGCGGCGCGGGACGGACGGTGTTCCTGTGCACGCACAACCTTGACGAGGCGGATCGGCTCTGCGACCGCATCGCGTTCTTCCGGCATCGCGTCATCCGCATCGCCAAGCCGGACGAGCTCCGGGCCGAGCTCTACGGGCGCGCCACCGAGATCCGCCTCCTGCCGAAGCCGCGGGCCGAGGATCTCGCGCGCGTGCAGGCCGTGCCCGGCGTGCATGAAGCCCATCTCGAGAATGGCTCGATCGTGGTGGCCTCGGCGGATCCGCTTTTGACGAACCCGCTGCTCGTGAGGGCGCTCGTCGACGGTGGCGCGGAGATCGCCTTCGTCACCGAGCGCAAGGCGCACCTCGAGGACGTCTACCTCCAGATCGTGGAGCCGATCGAATGACCGTCCTCGCGATGAGTCCGGCGCGCCCGACCCTCGTGCGCGCCGTCTGCGTGCGCGAGTGGCGCGAGGCGCTGGGAAACAAGCTCCTCGTCGGCATGACCCTTCTGCCACCGGTCGTCATCCTCGTCGCCGGCATCGGCGCCGTCGCCGCGGCCGCGGTCAACCCGCCGAGCGATCGCGACGTGCAGGCGCTCTACGCCTCGGCGCCCGCGGTCGCGGGTCTCGACCCGAAGGACGCGGTGCAGGGATTCATCGCGACGTACTTCCTCATCCTCTTCATGCTCATTCCGACCGTCGTGCCGCTCACGATGGCGATCTACTCGGTCATCGGCGAGAAGGCGTCGCGCACGCTCGAGCCGCTGCTCGCGACACCGGTCGGCGTCGGCGATCTCCTCTTCGCGAAGAGCCTCGCGTCGACGATCCCGAGCGTGATCGTGACGTGGGCCGCGTACGGGATCTACCTCGCGACGGTGATCGCTATCGGTTCTCACGCGGCGGTCAACGCGGTGACCGCGCCGCGGTGGATCCTCGCGATCATCGTGCTCGTCCCACTGCTCACGCTGCTCTCGGTGAACCTGGGCATCCTCATCTCGACGCGGGTGAACGACGTGCGCGTCGCGCAACAGATCGGCGGTCTCGTCGTCGTTCCGGTCGTGGGACTCGGAATCGCTCAGGTGACCGGACGCGTGGTGCTCGATAACGGCGCATTCTTCGAGATGACGATCGTGCTCATCGTGCTCGACCTCGCGGTTTTCTGGCTCGCGCGGCTCGCGTTCCAGCGGGAGAACATACTCGTCCGCTGGAGGTGAGCAGGTGGCCGAGTACCGCTGTTCCTTCTGCGGCAGGCGCGAGGATCAAGTCAGGAAGCTCATCGCCGGCCCGACCCTGGACATCATGATCTGTGATGAGTGCGTCTATCTGTGCAAGGAGATCGTCGACGAAGAGTTCTCAGGAACGCCTCGACCCGAGCCAACGGCGCACCGAAACGGCTGGCTCGACCGGCTCCGCAGGATGGCCATCGCCCTGCCGAGATAGGTCTAGACGCTTCCTTCTATCTCGGCGAATTTCTCGCGAAGGAAACGCTGCATCGCATCGACATCATCGTCTACCGGACCTCGTTCATCTCGGTCACGCAAGGCCCTTTAGGGGGCGGCCGACGGCTTCGGCGACCTGCCGTGGAGGAATGGGATCTCGATCGAGGGCTTCGGGATCGTGATCGTCGGGAACTCGAACCGCGGCGTGGGCGAGGGCACGACGCCGAGCTCCGAGGAAGGCGCGGGAACTCCTTCGTCCGGATAGGTTCGCGGTCCCGCGATCTCGACCGTCGCGGTCACGGGCTCGCTCACCGAGACCGTGCCATCACGCAGCTCGTACGTGAGCTTGTATGTGCCAAGGATGCTCGGCGCCACGAACGGCACGAAGAACGTCCCCGTCACCCCTGGTTTGAACGTCCCGACCGGGCTCGAGCCCTGCTGCACGGTCCGGTTCGTACGCGGGTCGACGAGCCGCCAGCTCATCAAGAGCGGACGGTCCGTGTTACTCGCGAACTCGCTGTAGCTCACGACGACGAGCGACGCCTCGCTGCGATGGAGGGTGTGCGGCATCCCGACCTGCGCCGTAACGAGGTACGGCTGATGAGCGCGGAGCGTGAACGTCGCGGTCGCCGCGCCCGCGGGGGCAAGGGCTGTGCCGCTCGCGTCGGCCAGGCCGATGGTGACCGTGTATGTCCCCGGCTGCGCCGGTATCGGGATCGGGATGGCGACACTCTGTGTCTGTTGCGGCTGCAGCGCGGGAAGCGGCAGCGGCTTCGGCGACCGCATGAGCAGAGCACCCTGTCCGTTGGTCAAATCCCAGATGAGACCGACCGCGCCGGCACCGCTCGACGTCCACGCGCGTGTACCGATGTTCGTGATCGGGACCGATACGCGCGTATCGGTGGCAACATCCACCGGGATCGCGGTCTTCGCCACCTGGTAGCGCGCGTTCGCGACAGGCTGCAAGTTCGCGCTGTACACGAGCGAGCCGATGGATGAGATGAAGTTCGCGGCATCTTCGTCGGGAGCGTCCCACGTCATCGCGACGACGACGCGTGGGCCGGTCTTCGTGAAGATGATGCCAGCGTCGTGCGTGACGCTGGTGAGATTGCCGGTCTTGTGGGCGACGACGACGCCCGGCGGGAGCTGGGCGGGCAGACGGTCGTTGATCTGCTGGCGCTCGAGGCGCGCGAGCATCCGATCCGAGGCCGCGCCTGAGATGAGCTGCCGCTTCGCCAGCAGCGTGAAGAATGTGCCGATCGCGTGCGGTGTCGCCCAGTTGTCCTCGGTGTCGTCGAAGGCCACGTGGAAATTCTTGATGCCGGCCTTTTCGAGCGTCGCGTCGATGTTCGAGCCGCCAAGGATGCGCCAGAGAGCGAGCGCGGAGCCGTTGTCGGAGATCGTGATCATCGCCTCGAGCGCCTCGTCGAGCGTGAGCTGCGTGCCGGCATCCTCGAACGATCCGTCGAGCGTGATGTCCTCGGGCTGGATGGTGATCGCGTCGTTGTAATGGAGGTCTCCGGTGTCGACGCGGCGCTCCGCCTCGGCGAGAACGCCCAGCTTGTAGAGCGACGCGGCGATGACCTGTTCGTCGGGATCGTGGGCGAACAGCGGAGTCGCGACGGTCGGGTCCGCGATCCAGATCCCCGCGCCGCCGGGGAAGGACGAGATCAGGCCGTCGAGCTGCTGGACGAGCTCCGCGGTGCTCGCCCGCGCGGGGGCGGGTGCCGAGACGGCGATGACAAGGGAGACGACAAGAACGACACCGACCGTGCGCACCCATGAGAGGTAACGGCCACGTGATGCGTTTGGTTCACCGCTTACCCGACTTTTGACGAGCCGCATCCTGCCCGAGCCGGAGCATTTCCCGGTAGCCAGCGGGTGTCTCGTCCTCATATCCCAGGAGATGAAGCACTCCGTGGGCCGCCAGGAAAGAGACCTCCTCCATGACCGGTCTCTTCCGGCGCCGGGCTTGCCTGGAAGCCTGTTCGGGGCTGATCAGGATCTCGCCCAGGTCGAAGCGGCCGCCGTTCTCGGCCCTGCGACCGTTTATGTGTGCGATGGCGCCGGGGCCGCGGTCGCGGGCCGGGATCGCCTCGCCGAACGAGAGCACGTCGGTCGTCTTGTCGATCCGACGGAAACGCTTGTTCAACGCGCGCATCTCGGTGTCGGACACGAATGCAACGTGCACCTCGGCATCGCGAGGAAGGCCGTACGGCCGGGCGGCGCGGCGGATCGCTTGGCGGATCGGCGCGAGCTCGCAAGGCGCCTCGCCGGCGATGGCGATGCGCATCGTGCTAGCCGCTCGCGGCTGGCTTGATGCGGGTGATCCGATCCTCCGGATACGGGATGCGCTCGTGGTATACGCCGAGGAGGAGCTCGCAGAACGCGTCCTTGATGCGCTCGACGTCGCGGAACGTGAGATCGCATTCGTCAAGCTGCCCGTCGGCCACGCGCTCATCGATCATGCGGTCGACCATCGCGCGGATCGTCTCGGGATTCTTCTCGCTGAGCGAGCGGACCGACGCCTCGGTGCCGTCGGCGAGCATGACGATCCCCGCCTCCTTGCTGTGAGGACGCGGGCCGGGATAGCGGAACGAGCGCTCGTCCGGCGACTGGCCCCGCTGCTGGGCGATCTGGAAGAAGTACTTCACGACGCTCGTCCCGTGATGCCCGGGGATCATCTCGCGGATCCGTGCCGGAAGCCGGTAGCGGTCGGCGAGGGCCAGCCCATCCTTGACGTGCGCGGCGACGATGCCGGCGGAGACAAGGGGGTCGAGCTCGTCGTGCGGGTTTTGCCCAGTCTGGTTCTCGATGAACGCTGTCGGGTTCCGCATTTTTCCGATGTCGTGGTAGTACGCGCCCACGCGAGCGACGAGCGGATCGGCTCCGATGACCTCGGCGGCACGCTCCGCGAGATTTCCGACGAGCAGCGAGTGGTGATAGGTGCCCGGCGTTCGCAGCAGGAGCTGCCGCAGAAGCGGATGATTCGGATCGCCGAGCTCGCGGAGCTCGAAGACCGTTGAGATCCCGAAGACGTGACCGAGGATGGCCATCCCAGCGAAAGCGAGCAATCCCGAGCCGAGACCGCTCACGAGCGCGCCCGCGAGGAGCTGCGCGATGCCGAGCGCGTCGGCTGCGCGATTCACGAGGACGAACGACAGGATGACCCCGATGGCCCCGGCCGCGACCGCCACCGCCCCCACCGCGAATTCGCGTGCGGTCGTCGCGCGCCGGACCGCGGCCATGCCGAGCAAGGCGGGCACCAGGACGTACGCGACGAGCTCGACCTGACTCGACATGATCCCGACATGCAGCGCGCCCGCGATCTGCGTGGCGAGCGCGGTCCGCCCGCCGACGAGGACTGTGAGCATCATCGCGATCGCGGCGAACGGCACGAAATACACGGCGATGGTGTGCCCTGGAACGAGCGCGCGTCCCGCCGCGGTAATCGCGACGAGCGACAGGATGACCAGGGTCATCTTGCGGTCCTCGAGCCACGCCTCGGTCGCATAGCGCTCGAGGAAGAGCGCGAGCACCCCGGCGATGAGCCCCGCCCAGAGCAGGAGCCCGATCGCGCCCCGCCAGTCGTTCCCCTCATTCGCGAGACCGAGCGCGCGGAGCTTCTCGACCTCGAGCGTCGTGACGACCTCGTCGGTGCGCACGACAGCCTCGCCGGCGGTCACCTGGACCTGCACCGGCGTCACGCCATTTCGGGCGTCCTGCCGCGCGAGGCTCGTCGCGAGCTCGTCCACCTTGACGTTGACGTCGAGGTTCTGCTTCAGGATCTCGGTCCCGGCGCGCTTCTGCCGCTCGGTCCAGCCCGCGGGAAGCGCCTTCGCGACATCGGCCTTCACCGCGTCGAGCTGCTCGGCACGGATGCCCTGGGTGTAGAGCGTGCGCAGCGCGCCATCGAGAGTCGCCGCGACTTGATCCCACTCCGGCTGTGTCATGTCGACGATGTCCGTCGCGATCGCGGCCGTCAGCGCGACATCAGGAAGCCGGACGAGCGCGGCGATCTTCTGGTCCCGCTGCTGCGCGGCGTCGGTACGGATCCGACCGATCGCGGTGACCGCGCTCTGAATCCGGGCTGCGGCGTTCGCCAGGATGGTCGGATCGGTCGTGACCTGTTTTGGTACCGCAGCCTCGGCCTTGCTCCGCTCGGCTTCGGTCAAAGACTCCGATATGAAGGAGACGCTGCGCGGGGCGCGGATCGCGCCCCTGGCGACCTCGCCGACGCTATACGTGACCGTCGCCGGCGGCGCGATGAGCAGCGCGACCGCGGTGAGCAGTCCGGCGATGACCACGAACGCCGTTGCCCGCGCGCGCGGGTCGGTGCGCACGGCCGCCCGGAGCCGCGCCAGTCGCGGGTCGCTCACCTGAAGCCGGCGAATCATTTCGGGGCGTTCCCCTTTTCAAAGCGATCGTACGCCCGGACGATCCGCGCCACGAGCTCGTGGCGGATCACGTCGCGGTCGTTGAAGTCGACCATCGCGATCCCTTCGACGTCGCGCAGGATCTCGCGCGCGAGGACCAATCCGCTCTTGTCCCCGGCGAGGTCAATCTGTGTTATGTCGCCGGTGACGACGGCCTGCGAGCCGAAGCCGAGACGCGTGAGGAACATTTTCATTTGCGGTGCAGTCGTGTTCTGCGCTTCGTCAAGGATGATGAAAGCCTCGTTAAGGCTTCTACCGCGCATGAAGGCCAGCGGCGCGACCTCGATCTCGCCGCGCTCCTGCGCGCGCGTAAAACGCTCCGGCGGCATGAGCTCGTACAGCGCGTCGTACAGCGGCCGCAGATAGGGGTCGATCTTTTCCTGCATATCGCCAGGCAGGAAGCCGAGCCGTTCCCCCGCTTCGACCGCGGGCCGCGTGAGGATGAGCCGACTGACTTTCCGATCGCGCAGCGCGGCGACACCCATCGCGACAGCCAAATACGACTTGCCCGTGCCCGCAGGACCTACCGCGAAAACGAGATCGTGCTTGCGGATCGCGTCGATGTACGAACGCTGGTTCTCCGATTGCGGCGAGATCCGTTTGCCCCGGACTGTCGTCGCGACGACCTCGCGCATCTCGGCTGGAGCGGCGACCGGCGCGTCCTTCGCATCACCGATGAGTCGCTCCAATGCGGGTTTGCGGAGCGGCTGATCGCGTCCGGAAAGAGTGCGCATCGCGCCGACGAGATCGCCGACGCGCGCGACCGCCGGCGCGTCGCCGCTGATCCGCAGCTCCGCACCCCGCGAGACGATCTTGACGCCGAACTCGCGCTCGATGCGGTCGATGTTCGCTTCGTTGTCGCCCGCGACGAACATCATCTCGTCGGGGTCGGGAATGAGGATGGTGATCTGCGAACCGGACACGGTCACGACGTTCGCTCCTTCAACAGTGCGGCGACGACGCCGGACACGACCTTGCCATCGGCGCGGCCTTTCGTCTCGGCGATGACCTTTGGCATCACGACCTTCGTGTCCTGCGGACCCTTCGCTCCGGTCTCGCCGATCACACGGGTCGCGATCTCGCGGATCTTCGCCTCGTCGAGCTGCGCGGGGAGGTACGCGCTGATGAGCGCCAGCTCCTTCTCCTCTTTTTGGACGAGATCATGTCGTTCGCCTTTGCGAAAAGCCTCGATTGAGTCCCGACGCATCTTCGCCTGCTTCGTGAGCACATCGGCGACCGCGACGTCGTCGAGGTCACCGGGTTTGTTTTGCGCGAGCCACGCCTGACGCGAGCTCTCGTCCTTGCCCTCGGCGACGAGCGTGTCCACCGCCGCGCCGAGGCGCGCCTTCTCCTCGGTCTGTATCGCCGCGAGGAGAAAGCGCACGGTGTCACGACGAAGGGTCTCGCCGGAGCGCATCGCGGCCTTGAGATCGCTCTCGAGCCGCTGCTTCAGCGGCGCTTCGCTTCCTTGCGCTTGCGGCGTGCTGCGGGCCTCTCGTAGAACTCGCGGCGCCGGGCCTCCGCGAGAATCCCGGCCTGCTGGATCTTCTTGTTGAATCGGCGAAGCGCTGCCTCAAAAGACTCGCCCTCACCAATGATCACTTCCGACAACGGTTACTGGTCACCCCGCCTTCTTTTCAAAAGGAAACCGGCCCCGCAGAGGCCGGACCATCGAATAATAGAGGGAGCGGGGTCTCGGTAAAGATGCGCATGTTTACCGAACAGCCCAGCCGGTCTGCGCGGCCCAGTCCTCCGCCGCGATGAAGATCAGGGCACAGGCCGGGTCCTTCACGTCGGCGTACACGCCGCGATCGATCCCCAGCGCGGCCAGCGCTCGCTTGAGGCTGGCGTACGCGGCGGCCGAGTCCGGGTGGGCGCGGAGGTAGTCGCGGAAGAGGAGCGAGTAACGCTGGTTGGGCCGGCCCGCGGTGCGGACGTGAAGGTTCACCGGTCGACCTGACCCTGCGTGAAAGAAGAGCTTGCGCCAATCCTCATCCGGGCCGGTCGCGCCCGGCGGGCGATGGTCGTTCCCGATGTTCTGAACGACAAAGCCCGCGCGCGCGAGCGCGCGAGCAAGCCGCTCGCGGTCGAGCGCGGCGACCGTCACCTGAACGTCGATGACATCCTTCGCCGGCAGGCCCGGCACCGAGGTCGAGCCGATGTGGTCGATGCGGAGCGCGAGCGGTCCGAGCGCCTCGCGGATGGTCGTGGAGATCGCATCGTACTCGGCGGACCAGGTCGCCTTGGGCTCGACGATGATGACCCGCCGGTCCACGTCCGTACTCTAGCCACCGATGATCGACGCGTTCGCCGTCGTGGTGTCCTACGTTCTGGCCTCGATCTCGTTCCCCTACTGGATCGCGCGCGCGAAGGGGGTCGATCTCCGCGCGTTCGGCTCGCGGAAGCTCGGCGGCTCGAATCTCGCGAAAGCAGTGACGCCGTGGCACGGCGTCGCGGGTGGCGTACTCGACGGGGTCAAGGGGTTCGCCGCCGTGGTAACCGCACGCGCTCTCGGCTTTCCGCTCGAGACTCAGCTCCTGTGCGGTCTCGCCGCGATCGCGGGACAGATGTGGCCGGTCTTCCACCAGTTCGATGGCGGCCGCGCGAACGCAACTGCCTGGGGTTTTCAGCTGGCTGCCGATTTCATCGCGTTCTTCATCGCGTGGATACCTGTGATCGTCGCTGCGGTCCTTCGGATCACGGTGCGCCCGCGGCCGAAACGACTGCTGCCGCTCGCGAATCTTCTCTCGTACGCCGTTTTTCCCGCGGTCATCTGGGAGCAGGAAGGCGTGACCTCGACCGTGCTCGCTGGGATCGCCGCTCTGCTGCTCATCGTTATCCGACGTCTCACCGCGGGAATCAGTGACGACCTGGCAACGGACGCTTCCAAGGTCAGGGTCATCCTCAACCGCGCACTGTTCGACCGGAGCGAGCTCCAGGAGCGCGGGCTGGTCGCAATCACGTGAACCGCCTTCACGCGCTGACCGATGGCGTATACGCAATCGCGATGACGATCCTCGTCCTCGAGCTTCACGTACCCGACGCGAGATCATCTTCCGAGCTCGTCGCCGGACTGGCGGCGCAGGCTCCGAGCCTCTTTGGCTTCGCTTTGTCGTTCGCCGCGCTAGGCACGTATTGGGTCGGGAACCATTCACGACGGCCGTGGTCGGGCGCTATCCCGACGAGGCGGCCGCCGTGATGCTGTACGGCGTGCACCTCGAAGCGCTAGGCCTCACCCAGTACGCCCATTGGGTCTATGTACTCCGCAACCAGCACCTGGCCCGGGCGCCGATCGGCGCGGCGACCGCGCGCGCCGTCAGCATGCGGATCCTCGTCGGCCCCTTCGCTTGGGTTGTCGCGATCGTCCTCGCGCTCTTCAGCCCACCCCTCGGCTAGGCCGTGTACTTCGCGGTGCTAATCGGCTACCTCGTGACCTCGGTGCGGGACCGGACCGCGATCCCCTAGCGCTCCGCGGCGTCCATCAGCAGCGCTACCGCGGCGATCGCCGCCGTCTCGCTTCGGAGGTTGCGCGGTCCGAGCGACACAGTGACCGCACCGTGCGCCCGGGCGAGGACGATTTCCTCCATCGCGAACCCGCCCTCGGGGCCGATCACGAGCGAGAGCTGCGCCGCGTCTGGCGCGGCATCTCGCAGCTTCACCACGACTTCGCTCTCCCATGCGACGAGCACCGGGGCGTCCAGTGCATCGAAGAGCCGATCCCATTTGCGGGGCTCATCGATCGTGGGAACGCGGCCGCGACGAGCGGTCTCGGCACCCTCACGGGCGACTCGCGTCCAGCGCTCGCGCTTCGCGTCTGGGAGCGACCGCACGACGGAGCGCGCCGACACGAAGGGGACGATCCGCGAGACCCCGAGCTGCGTCACCGCTTCGATCACCTCCTCGGTGCGGTCCCCGCGCAGGATTGGCAGCGCGAGAGTCAGCCGCACCCTCGGCTCGGCGGCCACGGACCGCTTCGAGATGCACCGACCTCGCACCTGATCCGGGTCGACACTCTCGACCACGACCAACGACTCGACATCGTTGCGGACAAGCATGATCTGTTCGCCGGCCTTGATGCGCAGGACGTTCGCGATCTGGTGGGCCTGCTTACCGCGAAGGACGACCTCCTCGGTGACGTCCTGCTCGACGAAGAACCGATGGCTCACAGGCGAAGCATTTACGCAGTCATGACGAGACGGACCCAATCGGAGCGCTCGTCACGGTCGACGATCCCGAGGCCCTCCGCGACGAACGCGGAGAGCACGTCGCGCTCCGCTTGCGTCGTGATGCCCGCGGCGACGAGCGAGCCGGACGTCCGTAGCCGCGCGCGTAGGTGCGGCGCGACCCGCACGAGGACCGGCCCGACGAGGTTCGCGAGCACGACGTCGAATGCGCCGTCGACGTCCGCGGCCGATCCCGCTCGCGCGTCGATCGCGACACCGTTCGTCTCGGCATTCTCTTTCGCCGCACGGACCGCGAGCGGATCTGTGTCGACGCCGACGACCTCCCGCGCGCCACGCTTGGCGGCGGCGATCGCGAGAATGCCGGACCCGGTGCCGACGTCGAGAACGCGAAGCCCCTCTAGGTCGAGGTACGAGACCGCCTCGAGGCATTGCTGCGTCGTGGGGTGGAGACCGGTGCCGAACGCCATCCCCGGATCGAGCGCGATGGTGATCGCGCCTTCCTCCTGCGCGTCGGACCACGTCGGCCGGACGAGGAACCTGCCGATATGGATCGGCGTGACCGTCGCCTTCCATGCCTCGAGCCAGTCCTCGTCATCGACCGAGCGGACTGCGAGGTCACCGATCGGTCCGAGGCCGAACGCCTGCAGGTGGCCAAGCGCGTCGCGGGCATCGGCGACCTTCGCGACGGCATCCACGTCCTCGACGAGATACGCCTTCACCAAGAACTCGGGGGGCTCTGCCCCCCGTCCCCCGACAGGCATGTCGACGGCGATGCCGTTGACGCCGAAGCGGCTCAGGATCTCGCTCACCGCCTCGACGGCCTCCGCGTGGGCGGGAACGGCGATCTCGAGCCAGCGCGGATGTGCGCTCACGCTGGGGGTCCGAGG
>VBGU01000110.1 GCA_005881085.1 Chloroflexota bacterium
TACTCGGTGAAATACGTCGAGCTCCCGCGCGCGAAGCTCACCCTCAAGTTCGGTGGACCCACGAGCAACCGGCTCATCCCGACCGACCCGCATTCCGGCCGCACCTTTTGGTGGTCGGACCGCGGCGATGGCATGGACGCCACCCTGACCAAGTCGATCGACCTCCGCTCGGTCACCGATCCCAAGCTCGCGTTCTGGACGTGGTACGGGATCGAGGTCGATTACGACTACGCCTATGTGACGGTCTCGACCGACGGCGGCGCGCACTGGACGCCGCTCAAGACCGAGGCCTCGAGCGCGACCGACCCGAACGGACAGAACCTCGGGAACGGCATCAGCGGGTCCTCGAGCGGCGAGACCGCGACAGGGTGGAAGCACCTTACGGCGGATCTTTCCCCATACGCCGGCAAGCAGGTCCAGCTCCGGTTCGAATACGTGACCGACGGCAACCTGAACTTCGGCGGCTTCGCCGTCGACGACGTCGAAATACCCGGTCTTCCCCTCGACGAGGCCGAGGCCGACAACGGCTGGGTCACGTCGGGCTTCATCCGCTCGACAAACCTCGTCTCGCAGCGCTTTGCCGTGCAGGTGCTCCACTTTGCCGGTGACCGCGCCACGGTGGAGCGGCGGACCGTCGACAACGGCGAGGGGAGCTTCGACGTCGACACGTCGGCGGATCGCCGGGCCCTGCTCGCCGTGACCGGATTCGCGGTCCGCACGACCGAGCCGGTCGCATTCAGCGTCAGCGCCGAGAACCGCCCGTGACCGACGGCGCGCCGCGCCTCAAGCCGGTGCGATACGGCGTGATCCCGGCCGGCGGCCTCGGCACGCGCTTCCTTCCGATCAGCCGGACAGTGCCGAAGGAGCTCCTCCCCATCATCGACACGCCCGTCATCGAGCTCGTCGTCGCCGAGATGGCCGCGGCCGGGATATCCCGCGTGGTCATCGTGAACGCGCCCGGGAAGGAGTCGCTCGACGCGTACTTCCGACCCAACGAGCGGCTCGAACGCCGCCTCGCCGTCGAGTTCCGGAAGGAGGACATCGACCTCCTCAAGCGGCCCGAGCGCCTCGCGACGGTGCGAGTGGTGGTGCAGCAGGAAGCCAAGGGAAACGGGCACGCCGTGCTCCAGGCGCGCCCGCTCGTCGGCGCGGAGCCCTTCGCCATGCTCTGGGGCGACGACCTCGTCGTCGGCGACACGCCGGCCATCGGCCAGCTCATGGAAGCGCGGCAGCGCCTCGGCGGCGGAAGCGTCGTCGGGACGATCCGTGTGAGCAAGGAGAAGGCGGCGTCGTACGGCGTGGTCGCCGGGACGCCGGTGGACGAGCGGACCCAGCGCGTTCTCGCGATCGTGGAAAAGCCAAAACCCGACGAGGCGCCGAGCGAGTTCGCCGCCGTGCACGGCTATGTCCTCGAGCCCGAGGTCTTCGACGTGCTCGAACGCGCCAAACCGGGCCGGAACGGCGAGATCTGGCTGACCGACGCGGTGAGCGAGCTGGCGCGCCAGGGAGCGCCCGTGTGGGCGGTCGAGCTTCAGGGCACCCGCTACGACACCGGGGACAAGCTCGGCTACGTCAAAGCCTTCATCGACGCGGCTCTCCGCCGCGAGGATCTCGCCCCCCTGCTCCGGGCTCACCTCAAAGAGAGCGGCTGGCGGGCCCCCGGAGAGCGCTAGGACAGCCCCGTCCCCGCCCGCTAGACTTTCCCAGTCCCCCTTGGTCCCTGTCCATGGCATCGCCATGTCCGGAGCCCTGGTGGATTTGGGGAGGCGTACTTGGTGGGGCGACGGCACGTGCTTTCTGTTTTGCTGCGGCTTGGGCGGCTGGCCCTCGTGACGCTCGTCGTCGGCATGGGGACGTGGACGCTCCTCGGGCCAAATCCGATCGTGCGGTCGACGGCGGTCGTCGCCAGTCGTGCCGCGGCGGCGCCGCGTGGCGCCGTCCTCGGCGTGGAGGCCGCACCTCTGACGGTCTCGGTCGACGGCCTCGGCGCGAACATCCGCACGTCGTCCGAGACGGTGGCCGATGCGCTCCGAGGGCTTGGGCTCTCGACCGGCGCGGGGGATCGGCTCTCCGCGCCAATCGAGGGGCCGGTCGTCCCGGGCCAGCGCCTGGCGCTCGATCGCGGGCTCCCGGTGACCCTGATTGACGGCGGTCGGGAGGTGGCGGCCCGCTCGGTGCGCGGCACCGTCGCCGATCTCCTCGCCGCCGCCGACATCGCCCTCGGTCCCCTTGACCAGGTCGACCGGCCGCTCGGCGCCAGCCTGTACCCGGGCGACGTCGTCCGGATCACCCGGATCGCCGACCAGCAGATGACCATCCAGGAGGACGTCCCGTTCGCGGTCGCCCTGCGCTCGGACCCGAACCTCGACCGACTGCACCAGGTCGTCGTCACCCCGGGCGTGCTCGGCCGGGTCGAGAACACCTACCTCGTCCACGTCGTCGACGGCCGCGAGACCGCTCGCGCGCTCCTTTCGTCTCTGGCGCTCGTCGCGCCGGTGACCGAGGTGCGCCGGGTCGGCACTCGCATCCCGCCCGGAAGCTCGGAGATCGAGGCGATCATCCGCGACGCCGCCGCGGCGCAGGGCGCGGACGCCGAACAGCTCCTGCGCGTCGCCTACTGCGAGAGCCGGTACAACCCCGGCGCATACAACGCGTCGGGGGCGGCGGGCCTCTTCCAGTTCCTCCCGAGCACCTGGGCGGCCAACAGCGTCCGCGCAGGTTTCGGCGGTGCGAGTGTTTGGGATCCGGTCGCGTCCGCAAATGTCGCTGCCTACATGTTTAGGTTGGGCCAGTCGGGGCAGTGGGTATGCAGGTGACCGTCTAGCCTCGAGCCCGTGGATGTCGCGGACCCGCGCGCCCTTCGCGACGTACTGCGCCGGCACGGCGTACGTGCCGCCACTTCGCTCGGGCAGCGCTTTCTCGTCGACCGCGCTGTCCTCGCCGCGATCGTCGGCGCCGCCGAGCTCTCGCCTGACGACGACGTGCTCGAGATCGGTCCCGGCCCGGGGGTCCTGACCGCCGCGCTTGCGGCGCGAGTGCGGTCGGTGACCGCGGTCGAGGTCGACCCGCGCATGGTCGCGCTCCTCGCGGAGACGCTCGCGGCGCACGAGAACGTGCGCGTCGTCCAGGCGGATGCGCTCAAGGTCGATCTCCTCGGAATCGCGGCCCGGCCGATCACCCGCATCGTCGCGAACCTTCCATATCAGATCACCACGCCCCTTCTCGAGCGATTCCTCGTCGACGACCGGCGTCCCGCGCTCGTGGTCGTCCTCGTCCAGCAGGAAGTCGCGCGGCGCATGGCGGCGACGGCCCACGACGCGCGCGAGCGCGGGTATCTCTCGGTCTTCACTCAATCGTTCGCGGAACCGCGGATCGTGCGACGCGTGCCCGCGCGCGCGTTCCGCCCCGCCCCGCGCGTCGACTCCGCTGTCGTCGCATTGCGCACGCGGCCGCGCCCGGCGTTCGCGCCGCTCGCGCAAGAGCCGTTCCTGCGGCTCGTGTCCGACGCATTCCGGCACCGTCGCAAGCAGCTCCGTTCCGCGCTGGGTCACGAAGCCGGACTCGATCGTCCGCGCGCGACCGCGGTCCTCGCGGCGGCAGGGATCGCACCAGAGCGCCGACCCGAGACGCTGTCGCTCGACGAGTGGGTCGCGCTCGCGCACGCGATCGGCCTCCCCGAGCAGTGAGTCGAGCGGTCGTCCTGATGGCACCCGCGAAAGTGAACCTCACGCTCGAGGTGCTCGGACCGCGCGCCGACGGCTATCACGAGCTCGCGTCCGTGTTCGCCACCGTCGATCTGCGCGATCGCGTGCGTGTGGCTCCGTGGCGCGCGCTCGACGTGCGCATCGCGCCCGCGGTCGGCGCGGTCGCCGGCGACGACCTCGCGTCGCGTGCCGTGCGCGCGCTCGCCGAAGCGTCGGCGCGGCCCGCGCTCGCGCACGTTCGCGTTCGCAAACGGATTCCGGTCGCGTCGGGGCTCGGTGGCGGATCCAGCGACGCGGGCGCGGTGCTGCGCGGTCTGGCCCGTGCGTGGCGGCTCGACGGCGTGGACCTCGCGCCTGTCGCGGCGCGCATCGGCTCCGATGTCCCGTTCTTCGTGAGCGGCGCGGCGTACGCGCTCGTCGGAGGTCGCGGCGAATTGGTCGAGGCGCTGCCGGCGCCGGACCCGATCTGGATCGCGCTGGTGCAGCTCCGTGAACGTGTGTCGACAGCCGAAGTGTTCGGCGCGCACCGCGCGAAACCGTCGAGCGGCGGGCGGACCGCGAAGTTGGCGAAAGCGTTACGCGATCGCAAGGTGACGGTCGCCGTCATTCGCGAGGTGCTTCACAACGATCTGCTCGAAGCGTCCGAGCGCGTCGCTCCGGCCATCGCCGACGTGCGAAAGACCGCGTCTGCTATGGGGATCGATCTCGCCATGTCGGGCAGCGGTCCCTCGCTCTTCGCCCTAGGAGATGACCGGGCGCATGCGATCAGAATCGCGCGTCGGTTGCGTCGCACCGGACTCCACGTGCGCGTCTTGCGCCTCGGTGTCACTCCATGAGCGACAAGCGAGCGAGGGCTGTCCCCCTACGTTTGACGCATGGATCCACGAGGAGAGCTCACCGTCCGGCAGGCCGGCCAGCGCGGCGGGACATCGACCGCGGGGAAGCACGGCTCGTCCTTCTATCGCGAGATCGGCCGGCGAGGTGGGCAGGCCCGTAAGGGACAGCTCGGTCCGGAGGGATACGCAAAGCTCGGACGGAAGGGCGGCGAGGCGCGCAAGACGCAGCTTGGTTCGCGCGGATACGCGGAGCTCGGCCGCAAGGGCGGCGAAGCCCGCAAGACGCAGCTGGGGAGCGAGGGATACGCGCAGCTCGGTCGCAAAGGCGGACGCCGCGTGGCCGAATTGATCAAACGGGGCAAGCAGCCCGGGAAGTAACGGCCCGCGCCCTATCCTTTGGTCGTGTCCGATGGGGCGTGGCCAAGCGGTAAGGCGGCGGACTTTGGATCCGCTATCCCAGGTTCGAATCCTGGCGCCCCAGCCTGAAGCAACACCCTGTGGGCGACGCGCCGCTGGCGATCGTGCTTGCGGCGGGCCTCTCGACGCGGATGAAGTCCAAGACCCCGAAGGTCCTCCATCCGGTCGCCGGGCGCCCGCTGCTCGGGCATATTTTGAAAACCGTTCGCGCGGTCGGCGCGCGCCCGTTGGTCGTCCTCTCACCGGAGACCGCGCCCGCGCGCGAGCTCCTCGATGAGGGCACAGAAGTCGCGATGCAGGACGTCCCACGCGGCACCGGCGACGCGGTCCGCGTCGCGCTCGCCGCTGCGAACGGCGACCGGGGCGTCGCGTACATCGTGTACGGCGACACGCCGCTTCTGCGCCCGGAAACGCTCACCCGCATGCGCGCTCTCCTCGCCGAGCGTGACGCGCCGCTTGCGATCCTCGCCGGCAAGGTCGGGACCGACAACGCCTACGGGCGCGTCGTGCGGGACGAACGCGGCGACGTCGCGCGCATCGTCGAAACGCGTCTCGCGACGAGTGAGGAGAAGCAGCTCCCCGAGTCCAATCTCGGCGCGTACGCGGCGGATCTCGAATGGCTCCGCGCCGCGGTCAGTCGGTTGCGCCCCAACGAGACCGGGGAGATCTTCCTTACGGATCTCGTGGCGGATGCGCGGCGTGATGGAAAGCGCGTCGCGGTGCATCTCACGAACGATCCCGACGAGGGCATCGGCGTGAACACCCGTGCCGAGCTCGCCGCGGCCGAGGCCGCGATGCGGAAGCGGATCCGCGATCAACACATGGCCGCCGGCGTCACGTTCCGCGATCCCGATTCATGCCAGGTCGACAGCGAGGTCCGCATCGCCGCGGACGTCGTTATCGAGCGGGGGACCATCCTCGAGGGTAAAACCTCGATCGGCTCGGGGTCGCGCGTCGGTCCGTACGCGGTGCTGCGCGACACCACGGTGGGTGAGCGCTGCAGGGTCGAGAACTCGACGCTCGAAGGCGCGACGCTCGAAGACGACGTCGAGATCGGCCCGTACTCGCACCTTCGACCGGGTGCGTATCTCGAGCGCGGCGTGGAGATGGGCAACTTCGGCGAGGTGAAAAACGCTCGCCTCAAGGCCGGGACGAAGATGCACCACTTCAGCTACATCGGCGACGCGGAGGTCGGCCAGCGCGTGAACATCGGCGCGGGGACGATCACGCTGAACTACGACGGAGTGAAGAAGAGCCGCACGGTGATCGGTGACGACGCCTTCATCGGTTCGGACACGTTGCTCCGTGCCCCGGTCACTGTGGGCGCGGGCGCGACGACCGGGGCCGGCGCGGTCGTGACGAAGGACGTGCCCGAGGGCATGGTCGCGGTAGGCATGCCAGCGCGGTCGATCAAGAAAGCCGACCGCCGCCAGAAGAAGACGACCTAGTGGACTCGACGATTGTCGAGCTGCTCCTGTTGGAGCTCCTCCTCGTCGCCGTCCTCGCGGTGCTGTCCGCGAGCGAGGCCGCGCTCCACACGATCCGGCGGCCGCAGCTCATCGAGGAGCTCGCCGCGCGCGGCCGCCGCGGTCGCCGCGCCGGGACGATGGGCCGAAAGGCGGTCGAATACCTCGCTTCCATCCAGATCGCTGAGTTCCTCATCGTCTTCGCGTTCTCTGGAATCTCCGCGGCGTACATCGCGCCGCGCCTGTCGGACCTCCTTCGATTCATCTTCGGCCCCGGCGCGCCGGTCGTGCGCGATGTGGCCGCTGTGGCCGTGACCGTCGCCGCGTTGTGCCTCGTCGCGGTGCTCTTTGGCATCTTCGTCCCACGCACGATCGGAGCGAGGCACGCGCAGACGGTCCTGCTGATCCTGGTGTGGCCGCTCGAGCTCTTCAGCTGGCTGCTCCGACCGCTCGTCGCGGTGCTCTTCACGCTCACGCGTCTGTTGACCAGACCGTTCGGCGGCAACCCGCAGTCAAGCGCGCTCGTGACCGAGGACGAGATCAAGTCGCTCGTCGAGGCGGGGCAGGCGCAGGGTGTCGTGCAGGAGCGCGAGCAGCGGATGATCGCCTCGATCTTCGCGATAGCCGAGAAGCC
>VBGU01000111.1 GCA_005881085.1 Chloroflexota bacterium
GAGGACGTTCGCGGACTGACATGCGTCGTGATACGTCGCGCGTAGCCCAAGACGCTTGCCGCGAAGCGGACGTTCGCGTACGAGCGAGGCGACGAACGGCGTAAACGCGGTGACGCGATCCGCGAGCTTCCGCGCCCGCTGAGACCACGCGGGGTCGTCCGACAGGATGCGCGCATAGTCCTGAGCGATCGTGATCGCGCACGACGACGAAGGGATCACGATGCGGTCCGCGCTGACGCGCTCGAGCGACTCGATCGCCGCCTTCGCCATCGCGATCGCGGTCGCACGGTCGCCGCTGTTCAGCTGCGGCAGTCCGCAGCAGCGACGGCCCTCGACGACGTGCACCTCCGCGCCTGTCGCCTGAAGAACACGCGCCGCGGCGTATCCCGCGCCTGGAAGGAAGTGGTCGACGATGCACGACGGGAACATCGCGATGCGCATTGAGGGCGAGGCGGGATTTGTCTGTGTGATCTCTCGGGCACGGTAGTGGAGCGGGTTGTCCGCGACCGCGGGGAGGCTCTTCTCCTGCGCCAGCGAGCCGAACGGCAGGCGCACGTTCCCGTTGCGGCGCAGCGGATTCTGGAAGGTCGCGAGCCATCCGGTGAGCCGGTCGATGCGGTCGGGAGTCGACCACTGGCGCATGAAGAGACGCTTCGCCCAGGACATCCCGGTCCGCTCGACCGCCTTCGCGCGGACGTCGGTGATGAGCGAGGCGAGCGGGATGCTGACCGGGCAGACCGTGTCGCACGCGTTGCAGCCCATGCAGAGCGCCTGCTCGTGCGCGACGCTGTCGATCCCGTGATGCCACGGCGAAATGACGAGACCGATGGGCCCCGTGTAGATGTGGCCGAACACGTGCCCGCCCACTTCCTGGTAGCTCGGGCACACGTTGCTGCACGCACCGCAACGGATGCAGCGCAGAGCGTCCCGGGCGAACGGGTCCTCGCGCATCGCCGTCCGGCCGTTGTCGAGGAGCACGAAGTGGAGCTCCTTCGGGCCATGCACGCCGATCTGGGACTTGAGCTCGATGTCGGCCGTGCGCGACGGCCCGGTGATGAACTGCGTATACGACGTGATCTTCTGGCCCGTCCCGCTGCGCGCGAGGAGCTTCACGATCGCGATCGCGTCGTCGATCGACGGGACGATCTTCTCGACCCCCACGACGGCGATGTGCACCGCGGGCAAAGTCGTGGCGAGGTCGGCGTTGCCTTCGTTGGTGACGAGCATGAGCGTCCCCGTGTCGGCGATGAGGGCGTTGCCGCCGGTGATCCCGATGTCCGCATCGATGAAGCTTTGCCGCAGCTCCTTCCGCGCGACGGCGACGAGCGACGCGATGTCGTCCGCGACCGGATGACCCACGACCTTGCTGAAGAGCTCGGCGACTTCCTCGCGGGTCTTGTGGATAGCGGGGGCGATGATGTGCGACGGCCGCTCGCCGGCGAGCTGGATGATCCACTCGCCGAGGTCGGTCTCCACAGCGTGGATGCCCTGCGACTCGAGGTGATCGGTGAGTCCGATCTCCTCAGTGGCCATCGATTTCGATTTGACGACGAGCTTCGCCTTCTTCGCGCGGCAGATCGCGGTGACCACCCGGCGCGCTTCCTCGGCGTCGACCGCACGGTAAACCTTGGCGCCGACCGCTTCGGCTTCGCGGGTGAATCGCTCGATGAGCTCCGGCATGTCGTCGATCGCCTTCGTCTTGCGCCGCGTGAGGTCCGCGCGGAGGTCCACCCAGTCGATCTCGCGCATCCGCGCGTCGCGGCGCTCCTTCAGCTCGGGGAGCGCGCGACGGAGCGCGGTGCGGAGTCGATCCGACCCGAGGGCGCGATCCAGGCGGCGCTTGAACTCGGTCTTCGAAGCGGTCAGCTGCGGGCCACCCCCGCCAGAACGTAGCGCAGTCGCGGTCAGCCCGTGCGGTACGCCTCGTCGAGCAGGTCCATCAGGTGCACCACGCGCACCTTATGGCCTGCCTGCCGCAGACCGCTCTGGATCTGCATCAGGCATCCGGGATTCGCGGTCACCACTGTGTCCGCCCCGGTGCGGACGATGTTCGCGACCTTTCGCTCCAGGATCGAGCGCGCGAGGTCCGGCTGCGTGACGTTGTACGTGCCCGCGCTTCCGCAGCACCAGTCCGCCTCCGCGAGCGGGACGACCTCCAGACCAGGTATTGCCGAGAGGAGCGCGCGTGGCTGGTCGCGGATCTTTTGACCGTGGAGCAGGTGACAGGGATCATCCCAGGTGACCCGCGCGTGGAGCGTTCCTGGCCGCTCGCTCATCCCAAGGTCGCCGAGGAACTCGGTCGCGTCTTTGACCTTCGCTGCGAAGGCCGAGGCCCGGGCCGACCACGCTGGGTCGTCCTTCAAGAGCCAGCCGTACTCCTTCATGGCGGCGCCGCACCCCGCCGCGTTCACGATCACCGCGTCGGCGGTGACCTGTTCGAACGCCGCGATGTTGCGTCGCGCGAGATCGCGCGCGAGCTCGCGCTCGCCGGCGTGCGCGTGCAAAGCGCCGCAACAGGTCTGGTCGACCGTGGCGATCACCTCGACGCCATTGCGGGCGAGGACCCGCGCCGTCGCCGCGTTCGTCTCGCCGAAGACGCTTCCCATGACGCAGCCCTCGAGCATCGCGACGCGCGCCCGCCGCGTGCCGCGCGCTGATATCGTCGCGCTCCGAGTCGCGGTCGAGTGGGCGGGCAACAGATCGAGCAGGTCCGCCATGCGTCGCGCGACGCCGAGGCGGGTCGCGCGGAGGAGCGAACCCATCCCGAGGCGCTTTGCCGCGATAGACAACGTCGCGAACGTGCCGAGCGCCCGTCGATGCGGCAACAGCCACTCGAACGCCGCCGCGCGAATGAGGCGCTCGATGGGGGACCGTGGACGCGCGACGACGATCTGCGACCGCGCCCCCTCCACAAGCTTTCCGTATTCCACACCGGACGGGCAGGCGGTCTCGCAGGCGCGGCAGTCGAGGCACTTGGAGATGTGATCCTCGAGGCCGGGCGCGTCCGCGCCGAGCCGGTGCTCCCACACGGTCTTCATGAGCCGGATGCGCCCGCGCGGCGAGTCCATCTCGACGCCGAGTACCGCGTAGGTGGGGCAGGTCGGTAAGCAGAAGCCGCAGTGCACGCACGCCGCGATCAGGTCTTGTGACGGCGCGTCCGCGTTCGGGTAGGGGAGCGGCGGCGTTGCGGTCATGCGAACGCCGAGCGGCCCGGTTCGAGGATGCCCGCTGGATCGAACGAGTCCTTGATGCGGCGCATCAGAAAATCGCCGTTGGGTCGCGTCGGCCATGTCGAAAGACGAGAGCGAAGTTGCTCGGCCCGGCGCTCGATACGACCGGAGCCGCCGACCACGCGCGCAGCGAGAAGGAGCGCTTCCGCGTCGCGGATCACGGCCTCGTCGTCGCCCAGGAGATGCACGCGGACGACTCCGCTCGCCGCGTCGGCGACAAGCGCGGCGAGGCTTTCGAGCCGCGCGGCGGTCTCAGCGAACGCGGGCGATGCGGCCAGCGGAAGCGAGGCCCGAACGAGCGCGCCGTCGATCGCCCGCGCCGGAAGCTCACGCATCTGGCCGAGCTCGTCTCCGAGCTCGTTCGACTTTCCCTGCCGCGCCGCGACCTCGCGGCGGGCGTCGTCCACCGCTCGTTTCACCGTGGGCGCGCTTCCGCGCGCCTGCACCGCGAGTCGCCAGGCGGGTCCCTCGCTGCGCTCGACGACGCACGCCTCGACCCGCGAGGCCCCGCGGATGACAGCGTCCGCCGCTGCGAACGCGTCCGCCGAACGGACAAACCGCGCGACGAGCCCATCGCTGGCGGCCGGGACCGGGAGGACTTTGAACGTGGCCTCAACGATCACGCCAAGCGTGCCGAACGATCCCACGAGGACCTTATCGAGGTCGTATCCCGCCACGTTCTTGACGACGCGCCCGCCCGCCCGCGCGACCGTCCCGTCGGCGAGCGCGATGCGCGTCCCGATGAGCAGATCGCGCACGGCGCCATAACGAGCCCGCCAGACGCCATTGGAGTTCGCGGCGATCACGCCTCCGATCGTCGCCTCATCGGCGTGCGGGGGATCCAACGGCAGGAACTGACCCGCGCGCGCGAGAACAGCGGCCACGTCCGCGACGCGCATCCCCGCCCCCACGGTCACCGTGAGATCAGCCGGCTCGTGGTCGATCACGCCCGCGAGCCGCGACGTGCCGATCTCGATGTCTGTCGGCGCGATGTCGCCGATGTACGACTTCGTCCCTGACCCGCGTATCCGGACCGTGCGGCGATCGCGCGCAGCGTCCGCCAGGACCCGCGCGCACTCGGCGGCGTCCGCCGGGATCGCGCGCGTCACCGTCGCGCTCACCGCGCGGTCGACGCGAAGGCGAACTCACGGCAGCGGCTGGGCGTCGGAAAGATCTTGCCGGGATTCATGAGGCCATCGGGATCGAACGCGTCCTTGAGCCGGCGCATCGCCGCGAGGTCCGACGGCTGGAACTGCAGCGGCATGTAGCAGTTCTTCTCCATGCCGACGCCGTGCTCGCCCGTGATCGAGCCACCCGCTTCGACGCACGCGGTGAGGATTTCGAGGCCCGCGGCCTTCGCGCGTTCGAGCTCGTCGGGACCGAGGCGCGAGTCGAAGAGGATCAGCGGGTGCAGGTTGCCGTCGCCGGCGTGGAACACGTTCGCGACCCGAAGCCGATGCCGCACTCCAGCGTCCTTGACGAGCCTTAGGATGTCGGGCAAGCGGGTGCGAGGGATGACCCCGTCCTGCACGTAGTAGTCGGGCGACAGGCGGCCCATCGCCGCGAACGCGCCCTTGCGGCCCGCCCAGAGGCGCTCGCGCTCCAACGCGCCGCTCGCGACGCGAACCTCGCTCGCGAGATGGTCGCGGCAGATCTTCTCTATCCGCGCACGCGCGTCATCGAGCCCGTCGCGCGGACCGTCGACCTCGAGGAGAAGGATGCCGCCCGCGTCGAGCGGATAGCCGGCGTGCACGGACGCCTCGACGGCCTGGGTGGCGAGCTGGTCCATCATCTCGATCGCGCTCGGCACGATCCCGGCCGCGATGATCGCGGAGACCGTTTCCGACGCCTCGTCCATCGTCGGGAACGCGGCCATGACCGTTCGCTTGTCCTCAGGGAGCGGCGTCAGCTTGACGGTTATCTCGGTCACGAGGCCGAGCGTTCCCTCTGATCCGACGAACGCACCCACGAGGTCGTAGCCCTCGTCCTCCACGGCTTTGCCGCCGAGTCGCAGGACGGTTCCATCCGACAGCACGATCTCGATCCCCGTCACGTGATTCGTGGTGACGCCGTACGCGAGCGTGTGCGGTCCGCCCGAGTTCTCGGCAACATTGCCCCCGAGCGTGCAGGCCTTTTGGCTCGACGGATCGGGCACGAAATACAGGCCGTGTGGCGCGACCGCGGTCGAAAGGTGCAGGTTGATCAGGCCCGGCTGCACGACCGCGCGAAGATTCGGAACATCGATCTCGAGGATGCGCGCCATCCGCGCGAACGACACGACAACGCCACCCTCGACCGGGATCGCGCCACCGGAGAGCCCCGTGCCCGCCCCGCGTGGAACGATCGGCACCCTGTGCTCGTGGCAGAACCGCGCCAGCGCTGCCACATCCGCGGTGCTCTCCGGAAGTACGACCGCGTCGGGTGTCGCTGTGTCGACGGCGCCGTCGTACTCGTACAGAAGCAGGTCCTCGCGCGCACCGAGCACTTTCTCCCGACCGAGGAGCGCCACAAGACCGCGCACCAGTGGCGCGCCGCGGAGGCCGGCGCGAACGGTGGTGATCGTCGTCAGGAGGCCGCTCCGGTTTGATCGCGAAGTGCGTCCGCGAGCTCCGCGGCGGCGCGGCGCAGTACCGGCGCGAGCTCGGCGCAGCGCTGCCGCGAGAGACGGCTGGCCGGTGCGGATATCGAGAGCGCGGCGACCGGCGCGCCGGCGGCCACGTCTTTCCCGCTTTGCCCTATGACCGCGACCGCGACGCAGCGGACGCCCTCGTCGTACTCCTCGTCATCCAGCGCATAACCCTTCTCACGCACCTCATCGAGTGTCCGGCGCAGAGCCGCGCGATCGACGATCGTCCGCGCGGTGTACCCGCGCAGATCCAGGCGCTCGAGCAGGGCGTCGCGGCGAGCCGCCGGCAGGTTGGCGAGGAGTGCCTTTCCGGCGCCGGTCGCGTGGAGCGGCGTGCGGTTTCCTACGGAGGTGAACAGACGCACGACCTGCGGCGAGGGCATGGTCTCGATGTACACGGCCTGCAGGTCGTCCAGGACCACCAGGTTCGCCGTCTCGCGGGTCGCCTCGGTCAGCGAGCGAAGGAGGGGGCGCGCGCGAAGCCGGAGCTCGCCGAATCGCGAGCGGCCCTCGGAAAGGGTCGCGAGCTTCGCCCCCGCGTAGTAGCGGCTCGTCTCCGGGTTCTGGCGCACGTAGCCGCGTCGGAGGAGCGTCGCCAGCAGCCGGTGCACGGTGCTGACGTGGAGCCCAGTACGAGTCGCGAGTGCCGTGATCGCAACTTCGCCTTCGGCTGCCACAAGTGCCTCGAGCAGGTCGAGCGCCCGGTCGACCGATTGCACGGACCGGCGCGCTCGCTTCGGAGTGACGGTCGTCTCTTTCACCGAGCGGAACCCCCCATCTGCGTGGTGGAAGCATACCCGCGTACCGCATAGCGATACTCGATAGGTGGACAGGACATCCCGGCGCGAGTCGCTCGAGGCACAGGTGGCCTCATTCCCCGCGAAACCGGGGGTCTACCTATTCAAGGATGCGAAGGGCCGCGTGCTCTACGTCGGAAAGGCGGACGTCCTCCGCGACCGCGTGCGTGCGTACTTCGGACCGAGCCTCGAGGTCCGCCACATCCGTATGGTCGAACGCGCCGAGCGTCTCGAGTACGTACTCACCGACAGCATCTCCGAGGCGTACCTGCTCGAGTCGAACCTCATCAAGCAGCACCACCCTCGCTACAACATCCGTCTCAAGGACGACAAGTCCTATCCCTATGTGAAGGTCACGCTTGGAGAGGACTTCCCGCGGATCCTGCGCACACGCACTCTCGGCGATCGCACCGCGCGCTACTTCGGGCCGTTCGCGAACGCGAAATCAGTCGATCAGTCGCTCGATCTTCTTCAGAAGCTCTTCCCGTACCGCACCTGCAAACTGAATATCGTCGCGGGAGAGGACGGCCGTGGACGGACCGTGCCGCCATCGGCGCTCCCAGGAGGCCGACCGTGCCTTCTGTTCCACCTCAAGCGCTGCACCGCGCCCTGCGTAGGCAACACGACGCGCGACGAGTACCGCGGGACGATCGACAAGAGCGTGCTCTTCCTCGAGGGCCGGTACGAAGCGCTCGCGCGCGAGACGAAGAAGGAGATGCACCAGGCATCGGACGCGCTCGCGTTCGAGCGCGCGGCGACACTCCGCGATCGGCTCGTCGCGATCGAACGCACCCTCGACCGGCAGGAGGTGCACGCGTACAAGGGTGATGACTTCGACGTGCACGCCGCTGCCGTCGCCGAGGGCGACGCCGTCGTCCAGGTGTTCCGCGTGCGCGACGGCACGATCACCAGCCGCGACCACTTTTCTCTCGAGGGATCGGAGGGCGCGCTCGCGCCGGATGTGCTCGCATCGTTCCTTCGCCAGCACTATTCGGTCGCCGCCGCGGTGCCCCCGGAGATCGTCGTTCCGGCCGCGATACCAGAAGCGGGCGCATTCGAGGCCTTCGCTGCGGAGCGCCGCGGCGGCCCCGTCCGGATCCTGGTGCCGCAGCGTGGCAAGAAGCGCCACCTCGCCGAGCTCGCCGAGCGGAACGCCCAGGACGCGCTCGAACAGGAGCGCGTCATGTGGATGGCAGATCGCGGGAAGACCGACACGGCGCTCCGCGAGCTCGCCGACGCGCTCGGCCTCGAGGGACCGCCCAAGCGGATCGAGTGCTACGACGTGAGCCACGTGCAGGGCACGAGCGTCGTGAGCTCGATGGTCGTGTTCGAGGACGGGCGCCCCGCCAAGCACGCGTACCGCAGATTCCGAGCGAAGATCGTCGACCGAAACGACGACTTCGCCAACATGCGCGAAACGCTGCGCCGCCGGTTCCGGCGGTCCGCAACGGATGGGGACGGTTGGCCCGTGCCGGATCTGGTCATCCTCGATGGCGGCAAGGGTCAGCTGTCGGCCGGCCAGGCCGCTCTCTCCGACGCGGGTCTCCTGCAGATCCCGATCGCCGCGCTGGCGAAGGAGCGCGAGGAGCTCTTCGTGCCCGCGCGGCCCGATCCGATCCTCCTGCCGCGGACCTCCCAAGGCCTGTATCTCGTGCAGCGGATCCGGGACGAAGCGCATCGCTTCGCGGTCACGTACCACCAGAAGGTGCGCGCCAAGCGCGCCGTGCGGAGCATCCTCGACGACGTCGAAGGCGTGGGACCGACCAAGAAGCGCGCGCTCCTCCGGCGGTTCGGCAGCGTCAGGGCTATGCGCGAGGCGCCCGTGTCCGACCTCGCGGCGGTCGCCGGAGTCGGCAACGCCCTCGCGGAACGCATCAAGCAGGCGATCGAGAGCTAAGCCGACCTCAAGCTTTCGCATCCTCGGCTACATATCACTGAGTTTGGCTTGACTTTCGATGAGTCTGACGCGCACCTTGAGGTCGTGGCGAATCCAGTGATCGCTCGATGCCCCATCTGCGCCGAGACGCTGAGCGTCGCGCGCCTCGAGTGCGCCTCCTGCGGCACGCGTCTGGAGGGTTCGTTCGCTCTCGGCCGGTTCCACCAGCTCACACCGGATCAACTCGAGTTCCTCGAAACGTTCATCAAGGCGCGCGGCAACTTCAAGGATGTCGAGCGCGAGCTCGGGATCAGCTACCCGACCGTGCGGTCGCGCCTCGATGCGGTGATCCGCGCGCTTGGCTTTCCGTCGCAGGCTGAGCCCGATCGCGAGGCGGAACGTCGCAAGGAGATCCTTCGCGAGCTCGCGGACGGCCGCATCGCGCCGGACGACGCCGCGCAGCTCCTAGAAAAAGAGCCGGCGACATGACGTTCGATCCCATGGACGACCAGCGCCGTCGCGAGGCTGAACAGCGCGCGCGCGAGGCCGAGCAGCGTGCGCGCGAGACGGAGCAGCGTGTGCGCGACGCCGAGCAACGGGAACGCGACCGCATGCAGCGCCAAAGCGACCGCGAGCGCGAGCGGGCCGATCGCGAGCGCGATCGCGAGCACCGTCGCGAGGAGCGGCGCGCCCGCCACGACGCGAGACATGAGTTCCGGTTCGGGTCATCCGGCCTCGACATCAACGTGGACGTCGATCCAGATGAGATCGCGCGCTCGGTCAGCGCGGCGTTCGTCGGGATGGACGACGACGACGGCGAGTCGCACGACCAAACGATCGAGAAGACCTTCACGGTCGACGGGATGCCGCGCCTTCGTGTTCAGAACGTTTCCGGCGAGACGGCCATCCGCGTCGGCGAACCGGGCCAGGTGCGAGTCGTCGCGCGCAAGCGTGTGAAGGGCGGGAGCTCCGACCGCGCGAAGCGGCTGCTCGAGAACGTCGAGGTTCGCATCGAGCAGAGGGGCAACGACATCTTCGTGGAGCCGCACCTGTACGAGCAGGAGCGCAGCTGGCTCGATCTCTTCCGCGGCAAGCGCTTTCGCGTCGATTTCGAGATCACGGTCCCGCGTGAGACGGCCGTCAACGCCCAGACGGTCAGCGGCGACCTCGACCTCCACGGAACGCGAGGGCCGGCGCGGGTGGAGAGCGTGTCGGGCGACGTGAACATCGAAGACGTGCAGG
>VBGU01000072.1 GCA_005881085.1 Chloroflexota bacterium
CGGCACGAGCGAAGTCGAGGCGGGCGTCCGGCGCCAGGCCGAGGCCGCGATCGAAGAGGCCGACGTCGTCATGTTCGTGGTCGACGCGCAATCCGGGATCCTCCCGGTCGAGCACGACGTCGCGGACCGCCTGCGCCGAAGCCGGAAGCCGGTGGTGATGGCCGCGAACAAATCCGAGTCCTGGAAGACGGAGGCGCAGGCCGCGGAGTTCTACGAGCTCGGGCTTGGCGAGCTTCATACGGTGTCCGCGCTCCAGGGCATCGGGACGGGCGACCTCCTCGATGCGGTGGTCGCGAAGCTGCCGCCGCCGAGCGAAGACGAGACCGACGCGGACGAGGCGCGCATCGCCATCGTCGGACGCCCGAATGTCGGCAAGTCGAGCTTCCTGAACCGTCTTGCCGGCGAGGAGCGTGCCGTGGTGAGCGAGATTCCCGGCACCACGCGCGATGCGATCGACACGGTCATCGAGCGCGAAGGCCGGCGCATCCGACTGATCGACACCGCGGGCATCAGGCGCCGCGGGCACATCGACGAGGGCATCGAGAAATTCGCTCTGCTGCGTACGGTCCGCGCACTCGAGCGGGCCGACGCCGCGATCCTCATCACCGATGCGACCGAGGGCATCACTGCTCAGGATTTGCACATTGCGGGCTATGCACTCGAGGCGTATATCGGCCTCGTGCTCGCGGTGAACAAGTGGGATCTCGTCGCGCGCAGCCCTGAGACGACGGCGGCCGTTGAGAGCGAGATCTCGCGGGAATTCCAGTTCGCGCCGTGGATGGATCACCGGCTGGTATCGGCCAAAACCGGCCGCGGGGTCGAGGATGCGCTGAACGCCGCCGTCGCGGTCGTCGACGAGCGCAAGAGGCGGATCTCCACCGCCGACCTCCATCGCCTGCTGACCGAAGCGGTGGCCGCCCATCCGCCGCCAAGTGATCGGAATGGCAAGGAGGTACGTTTTCATCACGTGACCCAGGCGAAGGGCCCGGCGCCGACGTTCGTGTTCTTCGTGGATCGCCCCGCGGCGGTGCACTTCTCCTACACGCGCTACCTCGAGAACCGGATCCGCGGGCGCTATGACTTCCACGGCACGCCGATCAAGATCGAGCTGCGTGGAGCCCGCGAGTGATCGACTCGCCGGCCTCCGCGATCGCTCTGCTCATCGTCGGGCTCGTCGGATACCTCGTCGGCTCGATCTCGAGCGGCTACATCGTCGGTCGCATCTACCGAAACGTCGACCTGCGCAACGTCGGCTCCGGTTCCACCGGCGCGACGAACACATTCCGCACGCTTGGCACCGGGGCGGGCGTGCTCGTCGCCATCTTCGACATCCTGAAGGGTTCTCTGGCGGTCGTGTTCGCGCAGCTGGTATTCCCCGAGGGGAGCGGCGGACGTCCCCTGGCCGAAGCGACCGCCGCCGTGTTCGCGGTGACCGGACACTGCTGGCCGGTGACCCTCCGGGGACGCGGGGGGCGAGGCGTGGCGACCGGATTCGGCGCGCTTCTGTTCGTGGCGACGCCGGCATGGGCGTCGGCCGTCGCCTTCTTCGCGATCGCGCTCGCGCTGACGCGCATGGTGTCCGTCGGCTCACTCGCGTCGGTCATCGGCGCGCTGGTCGGCTATCTCCTTTTCTGCGCGACCGGGTGGCTGCACTTCAACTGGTGGACCCTCGCCTTCATCGTCATCGCCGGGACCGTCGTCTTCATCCGCCATAAGTCGAACATCGAGCGCATCGTTCGCGGGATCGAGCCGCGAGTCGGCACCTCATGACGGTGACCGTGCTCCAGGCGGGGTCCTGGGGCACGACGCTCGCGACCATCCTCGCGCGCGACGGTGGCAAGGATGTCGTTCTATGGGTCCGCGACGCGGCGCAGGCGAAGGAGATCGCGGCGCGACGCGAGAACCGCAAATACCTCGCGGGAATCCGCGTGCCTGACCGCGTGGAGGTGACCGCGGACCTCGAGCGCGCCATCGCGTCGGACGATCTCATCGTCGCGGCGCCGAGCCGAGGGGTTCGCGAGCTTCGCGACCGCGTGTCGCCGCTGCTCCGGAAAGGGCATCGCGTTCTCTCGGCGACGAAGGGGCTTGCCGAGGACGGCCGGCGCATGAGCCAGCTCTGGGGCGAGGTGCTCGCGCCGGATCGGGTCGCGGTTCTCTCCGGCCCGAACATCAGCCGGGAGATCGCCGCCGGTCTCCCGGCCCCGACGGTCATCGCGTCCGTCGACGCGGCGACCGCCCGTCATTTCCAATCGATCGTCGGCACGCCGATGTTCCGCGTGTACACGAACGCTGACGTCGTCGGCGTCGAGCTCTGCGGAGCGCTGAAGAACATCATCGCGCTAGGCGCCGGCGCGATCGACGGCATGGGCTACGGCGAGAACGCAAAAGCCGGGTTCGTAACGCGGGGCCTCGCGGAGATCGCGCGCTACGGGTTCGCTGAGGGCGCGAACCCACTGACCGTCGCCGGTCTCGCGGGTTTCGGCGATCTCATCGCCACGTGCACGAGCACGTTCTCACGCAACCGCATGGTCGGAGAGATGCTGGCGAAGGGCGTCCCCGTGGGCGAGATCGCGGAGCGACTCGGCGGTCAGGTCGCCGAGGGCATGTCGACCGCCGGGGCGACCTACCGCGCGGCGGGAAAGCGCGGCGTCGTCATGCCCATCACGGAGCAGACACACCTCGTCCTCAGCGAAGGCAAGCCAATCCGAGAAGCCATGCGGGACCTCATGGACCGGGAGCAAGGCGAGGAGGTCGCCGGTCCGCTTGCCGAGATCTCCCACCTTCTTGCAACCTTCGCGGCGGCCCAACGTGAGGAGTCGGCCACCGGCCCCCGGGGCAGGGGCCCCTGATGGGGTGGGGGCCCAAGCGAACATAGAGGCGTGACCTCCCGGCGCCGTCCGTTCCTCGCCCTCTTAGCCGCCGTCGCCGTCGCGTGCCAGGCGAGCGCGCCGCCCGCATCGGACGCTCCGTCGCTGTCGTCGGCTTCCGTTCGCACCCTGGCCGTTGTGGTCTCGGCCGCTGCCGGGGCGCCGGTGGTCGGCGCCAACGTGTGCGCGTTCACGCTCGCGGGCACGCGGAGCGGTTGCGTTGAAACGAGCGCTTCTGGGACCGCGCGGTTGCAGCTTCGCCCCGGTGCCTACTCGGTGCTGGTGACCCCGGCCGCTTCGACGCGGCTCGCTGAGGGGAGGACGTGGGCCGATGTGCTCGACGCTGACGCGACGAGCGTCGTGCAGCTCGATCCGCATTCGAGGATCAACGGCATCGTGAAGGACGAGCGCGGTGCGGCGGTCGTCGACGCCGAGGTCTGCGCGCACCCTCCGCTGGCAATCGCGTCGCCGACTTGCGCGCGCACCGCCGCGGAAGGCAAGTTCTCGATCGACGTCCGCTCCGACGTGTACAAGCTCGACGTCACCGGACCGCCTGGCGGGAAGCTGATCGCGCAGTGGGCGAGCGGACGGCTTTCCAGCGGCGACGCCGATCTCGTCGATGTGCGTTCCGCGGACGCGGATGGCATCGGCGTCACGATGATCAAGGGCGTTCTGCTGAGCGGTGTGGTGCGCGGGCCGAGCGGCGCGATCGAGGGCGCGCAGGTCTGCACGAGGACCCTCGCGGCGCCCCTCCCGTGGGACTGCGTCCGCACGAACAAGAAGGGTTCATACCTGGCGCTCATGGAGCCCGGCCGGTACTTCATGTGGACCGTCCCGCCCGACAACGTTCGCCTCGTCGCGCAGTGGTACGACGACGTCCTCGAGGGCGTCGACACGACGGACATCGCCATGGACAGCGATCGTCAGATCGACGTCGAGCTGCATCCCGGACCGCAGCTACGAGGCAAGGTCACCACGACCGACGGCGTGCCGGTCGGCGGCGCTTTTGTGTGCGTCGACACGCGATTCCCGACCGGACGCATCTGCCGGCCGACCGCCGCCGACGGGTCCTACACGGTCACGACTCGCCCGCAGACGTACACGGTCCAGGTCCTCGCTCCGCCGGAGAGCGATCTGATCAACGAGTTCTGGCTTCGCAAGCGCACGTGGGTCGACGCCAACGACATCGGCCTGGGCAACGCCGACCGCACGCTCGATCTCACGCTGCGCAAGGGGGTGCGGGTGTCCGGCGTCATCCGCGATACGCGAGGCGTGCCCCTCGAGGGCGCGACGATCAACCTGAACGACGCCGACGGACCGCTGATCGGAACCGACACCGACATCAGCGGGAGCTACCACATGGTCGTTCCGCCGGGCACCTACCAGGTCGAAGTCTTCGCTCCATTTCGCGGCGAGCGCGGCGACCTTCTCTCGCGGCCGCCCCGGGAGCTCGTGGTCAACGGCTACATCAACTATGACGTGGTGCTCGAGGATGCCAATCCCTGAGTCGTGATACAACGGACAGGCACTCAACAAATGGGGGAAAAGTCATGTTCTTAACACGCCTTTTGAAGCCGACCGTCACTGCCTCGGCCCACTGCGACCTGCCGTGCGGTGTCTATGACCCCGAGCAGGCGCGCATCGAAGCGGAGTCTTGCTACAAGATCATCGAGAAGTACAACGCGTCGAGCGACGAGCAGTTCAAGACCCGTGCGATCGTCATCAAAGAGGAGCGGGCCGAGCTCGCCAAGCACCACATCGACGTCCTCTGGAGCGACTACTTCAAGCCCGAGCACGTCCAGAAGTACCCCGAGATCACCGAGCTCTGCTGGAAGGCGGCGAAGCAGTGCTCCAAGGTCAAGGGCTCGCTTGACCTCGCCGAGGCCAAGACCCTTCTCGACATGATCGACAAGATCGCGGACGTCTGGACCAAGGCCGGCGGTCCCCAGGCGACGCGAGTCGCGAAGTTGGCCGCAGCCCGGGCCTAGATCGTCTTGCTCCAGCGCGTCGCGGTGACGGGCCGAAGCATGGAGCCCGCGCTCCGCGCCGGCGACTGGATCGTCGTGTCGACCCTGTCACGCGCGCCCCGGGTCGGGGAGATCGTCCTTGTCCGCGACCCGCGCGACGGGGAGAACGTCATGCTGAAGCGCGTCGCCGCCGTGGCCGACGGGGCCTGCACCGTGCTCGGTGACTGCCCCGAGGGGAGCACGGATAGCAGGACGTTCGGCCAGGTACCGCTCGCGAACGTGCTCGGCCGAGCGATCTTCCGTTATGGGCCGATCGGCCGGATCGGCTGGCTTTGGTGATGTTCTTCCGTAACATGAACGTGTGGCGGTGGTTGTTTGCGCGCGCTGCGGACAGGAGCGCGATGGCGCGGGCAAAGTAGGGCTTCCCGGCTCGCTCGGGGCGGAGATCGAGGCGCGGATCTGCCGCGAGTGCTGGACAGAGTGGCTCAGCACGCAAATACGGGTCATCAATCACTATGGCCTGCGCCCAGCGCAACGCGAGGACCGAGACAAGCTCTACGAGCTCACGCGTGAGTTCTTGCAGCTCGCCGCCCCGGCCGGAGCGGTCGGGGGCCGGGGGGCGGAGCCCCCCGACGCGTCGGAGGTCTGATGGGGTCGACGATCGCGACGACGGCCACGGGCGAATCGAACGGTTCGAGCGGTGTGTACGTGTATTGCATCATCGAGTGCGGCGAGCCGCGCACCTTCGGCAAGATCGGGATCGGCGGCCGCGGCGATGACGTGTTCACGGTGCATTACCGCGACCTCGCGGCCGTCGTGAGCCGCGCCGCGCTCCAGGTCTACGACCCGACCCGTGAGAACGCGCTCACCCACGCGAGGTTGTGATGATCGACAATGGCTTCACCCCCGTGCCGATGAGCTTCGGCACGCTCTTCAAGACCGAAGAGGACACCACCGAGTTCCTCAAAGACACGTACGACGCCCTCCGCGACGTTCTCCTGAAGATGAAGGACAAGCTCGAGTTCGGCCTGAAGGTCAACTGGGACCGCGAGTCGGTGCTCGGCGAGATCGAGCAGGAGAACGAGGAGCTGCGGCGCCTCAAAGCCGAGATCGAATCGAACCAGCAGACGTCGACCTATTTCGCGCGGATGCAGCTCGGCCGGCTCGTCGAGCAGGCGCTCGCGGACAAGGCGGACTCTTACGTGCGCGAGATCTACCAGGAGCTGCAGGGCGCCGCGATCGCGTCGCGATCGAACAAAGTGATCGGCGACAAGATGATCATGAATGCCGCGTTCCTGGTCGGGCGAGACAAGCAGGATCAGTTCGATCAGAAAGTGCACGAGATCGGGAAGCGGTACGAGGGAAAGCTCAGCTTCAAATACACGGGTCCATGGCCCCCGTATAACTTCGTGACGATCCGACTCCAGCTCGAGCGATCGGCCAGCGTGTAGGTCCGATGATCCTCTTCAAGCTCCTCGCACTCCCGATCACCGCGCCGATGGCGGGTGTCCGGTACTGCATCGAGAAGGTGGTCGAATACGCCGAGCACGAGCTCTACGACGAGGAGCCCGTGCGCGAGCAGCTCCTCGAGCTGCAGATCGAGCTCGAAGAAGGTCGCGTCACCGATGAGGAGTACGCGGAGCGCGAGGCCGTGATCTTGGCCCGCCTGCGTGAGATTCGCGAGCGACAGAGAGAGCTGGCACGCGAGGCGGCCGAGGCGTCGGCTCCCGCGGATGGCGAGAAACGCACGGTCGTCATCGAGGTGCCTGAGGAGCTCGAGTGACCGGCGAGCTCCGCTACCTTTACGCGGTGGCGAACGCGAACGCGGAGGGCGCCATCGCCGCCGCAAACCTGCGCGGCATCGATGGTGGCCGAGTCGAAGCGATCGTCGAAGGTGATCTTCTCGGCGCGACGAGCCCCGTCCTCGCGTCCGAATACGAGGAGGAACCGCTCAACGAGCGGCTGCAGGACCTCGAATGGCTCGCGCCGCGAGCCGCATCCCATCAAGAAGTGAACGGCAGGCTCCTCGAGCTCGCGAACGCCGTCATCCCGCTCTCGTTCGGCGCGATCTACCGTGACGCCGACGGCGTGCGAGAGCTCCTTCGCACACGCGCTGACGATTTCGCCGACCGGCTCCGCGCGGTCGAAGGCCGCGCGGAATGGATCGTGTCGATCGAACGCGACGGATCCACTGCGCCCACCGGCGGCGCCGTCGGCGCGCTCGATGCCGAGATAGCCACGGCCGCGCCAGGTCGCGCGTTCCTGCTCGGCAAGCGACGCGACGAAGTGATCCGCGAGGAGCGGCGGATACGTGATGCCGCCGTCGCCGAAGAGGCCTGGGGCACGATCGAGGCGATCGCCGAACGCGTCTACCGCGAACCGCTGATCGAAGATCCGACGGCCGCGGCCATCGCACGCTTCAGCGTGCTCGCTCACCGCGACCGCGAGGTCGAGCTCGGCGACGTCGTCCGGCGACTCGGCGCGTCCGGGGCCTCCGAGGGTTATCGGGTGCGGCTCTCAGGCCCGTGGCCGGCGTACCGCTTCGGCGGACTTCCGAGCGAGCGCGTCGCCTCCGCATGAAGGAGCTCACCGCAGAGGACACGTCGCTGCTCGAGCTCGTGGATCGCCTTCTGAACAAGGGGGTCGTGCTCGCGGGCGAGGCGACGATTTCCGTCGCGGGGATCGACCTTATCTATCTGGGCCTGAACGTGGTCCTCGCGGCGGTCGAGACGATCGGGAAAGCCCAGGAACGGCGCGCGTCGTGACGCTCCTCGCCCATGCCATCGCGGCATCTCCTCCGGCGACGCTCTCTCAGGAGGGCCTTCGCGGCCGGCCGCTGGCCTGGTCTGAGGCAGGCGACCTCGGCCTCTGGAGCACGGAGTGGGCGCCCGACATCAAGCTCGAGCGCCCCGACGCGCTGGAGCACCACCGTCTCGTCGAGCGGATCTGCGCGGCGCAACCGTGCCTCCCGGTTCGGTTCGGCACCGCGTTCGCGACTTCTGATGACGCGCGCGCGTCGCTGGACAAGCGCGCTGCCGCCTTGCACGCCGCTCTCACTCGGGTTGCCGGCAAGACCGAGCTCGCACTGACGCTCCTCTGGCGGGACTCGCCAGGGCCGCTATTGATCAAGTCCGCCGCGGGTCCCGGGCGCCAATACATGGAGGCGCGTCGCGCGGAGTTCGCCGCTCGTGAGGCCCGGCGCGCACGGGCCGAAACCATGGTCGACCGCGTCGTCGCCGAGCTTGCGATCGACCGCCAACTCGTCTGGCATGAGACGTGCACCAGCGACAACGTGGCCGTATCGCTGGCCGTCCTGGTGCCGACCGAACGGGCGGCCGAGCGGAAGGCGGAGCTCGAGCGGGTCGCCGCCCGATTTCCTGACGTCATCCCCGTCCTGAACGGGCCCTGGCCCCCGTACACGTTCGCGAGGACCGAGTGAGCCAAGAACTTGGGGGGCTCCGCCCCCCATCCCCCGACCTCGACGAGCAACTTACCGAACTTCGACGCGAAGTGGAGCGACTTCGTGGCATCCTGCCCGAACGGGTGGATGTGGACCCCGAGGGGGTCGAACATGGGCTCGCCAACCTCGTGCTCGCCCTCGTCGAGTTCCTGCGACAGCTGCTCGAACGGCAAGCCGTGCGGCGTATGGAAGGAGGCACGTTGACCGACGAAGAGGTGGAGCGCATGGGCCTCGCGCTCATGCGGCTCGAACAGAAGGTCCACGAGATGGCGCGGGCCTTTGGGCTCGACCCGTCTGAGCTGAATCTCGGACTTGGCCCGCTGGGGAGGCTCGTATGAGCATGCAGGCGAGGGGAGTCGCCGTCCCGCGCGAGACGACGACGCTCGCGGATCTTCTCGATCGCGTCCTCGACAAAGGCCTCGTCGTCGCCGGGGACATCTCGGTCTCTCTCGCGAACGTCGAGCTTCTCACCATCCGCATTCGTTTGCTCGTGTGCTCGATCGACAAGGCCGAGCAGATCGGCTTGAACTGGTGGAAGTACGACCGGACTCTCACTGGACGAGACGGGGACGATCAGACGGCGATCGGCCGCTTGGAAAAGCGCATCAGCGAACTCGAACGCGACCTCGAGCGATCACGAAAGCCCGGGAGGTAAGACATGCCAGTTGAACGCGCACCAGGCGGTTCGAGCCTCATCGATGTCCTGGATCGGATCCTGGATAAGGGCATCATCATCGACGCCTGGGTCCGCATCTCTCTCGTGGGCATCGATCTTGTGACCGTCGAGGCGCGAGTCGTCGTGGCCTCGATCGATACGTACCTTCGGTACGCCGACGCGCTTGGCCTCATGCCGGCGCAACGTGGAGGCAGCCTCGGCGCTGGAGGCGGGTCGGTGGACGCGACCACCCGTTCACGTTCGTCGGAGCGCGCCTAACGGAGCACGTGACCGTGCATGGCTGACGTCCTCGACCGCAGACAGCGGCGCCCGGCGCCGCCCCTGCGCGATCCGCGCGAGACGCTCGAGCCACTGCTCGACGAGCTCATGCGGTTGCACGGATTCGAGCGTGCCGTCGTCCTCCTGTACGACGAGGAGCGGGCGGCTCTCGCAGGAAGCTTCGGCATCGGCGTCCCGGACGAGATCGCTCGAGAGCTCGTGATCGCGGTCGCCCAGCCGGACGATCCGATCGTGGTCGCGCTGCGCGGCGGCCTCCCCCAACGCATCCCTGATGCGATCAGCGATGCACGGATCTCAGCCGCGGCCCGCGAGACCCTCGCCAGGGCGCGGCTCGGACCGATCGTCGCCGCGCCGCTCCGAAGCACCGCGGAACGGAGTCCTGCCGGCCAGGACGGCAAGGTCATCCCGCCGCCGGGCTGGGAGGCGCGCGGCGAGTGGATCGGGGTCGTCCTCCTCTCTCGCGCGTCCGGCGTGACCCAAAGCGACGTCGACGGGCTGGTTCCCTTCGCTCGGCAGGCGCAGGAGGCGCTTAGCCTGCAACGCGACGTCGATCTTCTTCGCGACACGAGCGAAGCGCACGCGATCGAGAAGGAATGGCTCTGGTGGATGGTGAACGGCGTCGGCGACGCCGTGCTCGTCACCGACTCCAACAACGACATGGTGCTCCAGAACCGTCGCGCCGAGAGCCTCTTCCGTGCGAGCGACGAGGACAGTGCGGGGAAGCGCCGCGCTGTTTGGATGAACAACTTCCTCTTCACTGCGGCGCTCTCGACCTGGAACCTGGAGCGCATCGGGGCGACCACTGGCCGCGAGGTCACCCTCGTCGATCCGATCGAGGGCGACGAGCTGATCTACGAGGTGATCACAACACCTGCCACGAACTACCGGGTCGGCATGCGGGGCACCGTCTCGGTCCTGAAGAACGTCACCGACATCCGGCACATCGGCGAAGAGCTGGCACGTGGCCGCCAACGGCTGCAAACCGCGGAGGAGGAGATCCGCATCGAGCGCGACCGCCTCGACCTCGTCCTTCGGAACGTCCCCAACCCGATCATCGTCGTGGACAACGACAATCACATCATGTCCATGAATCCCGCCGCGGAGCGCCTCTTCAAGCCGTCGTCAGCGACGTCACGGGCGAGCCATGCGGCACTCGCCAACGACGCGCGGTTCACGTCGTTCCTCGCCGGCCTTCGCCTCGATCCGGCGATGTCGAAGCGCGGCGAGATCGCGCTCACGGATCCGCACAACGACGACCGTCTCGAGATGGAAGTAAGCGCGACCGAGATCCACGACGCGCGCGGCGCGGTGGTCGCGATCGTCTCGGTCATGCAGGACATCGGACGCCTCCGGGAGCTGGAACGTCGTCGGCTCGAACAGGTGCTATTCGATTCCGAGAAGCTGGCCGCCACCGGGCGACTCGCCGCCTCGATCGCGCACGAAATCAACAATCCTCTCGAGGCCGTGCAAAACGCACTCTACCTCCTGGGGAAGGAGTTCGGCGAAGATTTCTCGAAGCGCCCATACCTCGATATCGCCGCGCGCGAAACGCAGCGGATGTCGCGGATCCTCCGCCAGATGCTCGGCTTCTATCGTCAGCAGGAAGCGATGGTTGAGACTGATGTCAACGCGCTCGTGGAGGAGGCCGGCAGTCTCGTCGCGAAGCGGCTTCGCGAGCGCGGGGTGCAGGTCGCGAATCAGCTCGACCCGGGACTGCCGCGCATCCTCGCGTCCGCTGACCAACTGAAGCAGGTCCTCCTCAACCTCATGCTCAACGCGGCGGACTCGATGCCAAGAGGCGGCACTATCACCGTCACGACGCAAGCGGGCGCGGGCACCGAAACCGAGGTCTTCGGACGCGACGCCGTCCAGATCCAGGTGCGCGACACGGGCGACGGGATTCCGGACGACCTTCTGGCGCAGATCTTCGAGCCGTTCTTCTCGACCAAGCCTGGCAAGGGGACCGGGCTCGGACTCTGGGTGTCGCAGGGCATCGTGCAGAGCCACGGCGGCACGATGCGCGTGCGCAGCCGCGTCGGTCGAGGGACGACCTTCATGATCACGTTGCCGGTGCAAGGACCCCCAAGTGATGCGCGAGCAGCCTAAGGTTCTCGTCGTCGACGACGAGGAGAGCGTCGTCGTCACGATCAAGGCGATCCTCCAGCTCGACGGCTACAACGTCGCGACGACGACGAGCGGCGCGCAGGCGCGCGCGATGGTGCGCGACACCGAGTACGACCTCGTGCTGACCGACCTGCGGCTCGAGGACGGTGATGGCCTCGACGTGCTCAAAGCCGTCCGCGAGAGCTATCCGGAGACCGTCACGATCATGCTCACCGGCTACGCGTCGCTCGAATCGGCGATCCAGGCCTTGCGGGCGGGGGCGTACGACTACCTCGTCAAGCCCAGCGAGGTCGAGGAGCTTCGCAGCACCGTCGCGCGCGGCATCGAGCGCCGCCGGCTGGGCCAGGAGCTGCGCCAGCGAGTGGCCGAGCTCGCCGACCTGAACGCGTCTTTGCAGCAGCGCATCGACGATGCGACTGCCGAGCTCAAGGAGCGGTACGAGCAGCTGAAGGAGCTCGACCGGATGAAGTCGCAGTTCCTCTCGATCGCGTCCCACGAGCTCAAGACGCCGATAACCGCGATGTCTGGATTCCTGCAGGTCGCCCTGCGGAGGGTTGGCCGCCTGAGTGAGGGAGAGGTGGCCGCGCCGGTCGCCGAGGGGCTGCGTGGGATCACCGAGCAGCTCGAGGTCGTCTACCGGCAGACGGGAAAGCTCGCGCGGCTTGTGGATGAGCTCCTCGACGTCTCGCGGATCCAGACCGGGCGGATCGAATTCCGCTACGGCGACGTGGATCTGAGCGAGCTCGCCCACGAGGTCGCGACCCGCATGCAGCTCACGACTACGGCGCACGAGATCTCCGTCCGTCGCGACTCGGAGAATGTCGTGACCGCCGATCGCGATCACCTTGAGCAGGTGCTAAACAACCTCGTCACGAACGCGATCAAGTACTCGCCGAGTGGCGGCGCGATAACGATCGACGTCCGTCCGGACGACGGCGGGGTGAGGCTCTCCGTCACCGACCAGGGGATCGGGATCCCGGCGGAGGAGCTCGAGTCGATCTTCGGTCTCTTCTACCGCTCGCCGGATCGCGCGGCGCGCGATGCCGCGGGTATGGGCCTGGGCCTCTACATCAGCAAGGAGATCGTCGTTCGCCATGGCGGACGCATCTGGGCCGAGAGCGGCGGAGCCAAGGGAAGCACGCTGAATGTCGTGATCCCGCGCGTGCCGATAGGCGCAACCAAGCCCGACGTGGCGCAAGCGAGCGCAGCGCGCCGCTAGACTTCACATCGCGAGCTCACTTTTTCGGGGTGTGGCGCAGCCTGGTAGCGTGCCTGAATGGGGTTCAGGAGGTCCCGGGTTCGAATCCCGGCACCCCGACCGGTAATCAACTAGTTGACACGGAGCGTCGGCAACATCGGGACCGACCGCGAGCGGATCCTCCGTCGACTTCATGCGCGCATCCGCGCGTGCACGAAATGCGTCGACGCCGGATATCTCGAGCGGGCTCGCCCCGTCGTCGCGGGGTCCATTCGCGACCGCATCGCGATCGTCGGCCAGGCGCCGGGTGCGGTCGAGCTCACGACCGGTGAGCCCTTCAGCGGTCGATCCGGCGCGGAGCTCCGGCGCTGGCTCGCCGAGGCGGGAATCGACGAGGACCATCTCCCATATCGCACCGCGATCACGAAATGCTTCCCGGGAAAGTCTCCGGCGGGAGGCGGCGATCGTCGGCCGTCGCCGGTCGAGATCGCGCTCTGCACTCCGTGGCTCGATCAGGAGCTCGCGCTTCTCCGGCCGCGGGTGATCCTTCTCCTCGGCGGTCTCGCTATCGATCGGTTCTGGGGGAAGGTCTCACTCGACGATGCGGTGGGCCGTTCGCGCGTGAAGCAGGGCGTGACGTTGATTCCGCTGCCGCATCCAAGCGGCGCGTCGCGATGGTTGAATGATCCGGCGCATCGCGAGCTCCTTCGCAAAGGTCTCGCGCATGTCCGTCGGGCGGCGCGCGCCCTTGACAGAGAGGCGAGTGCACCGACAATGCGAGTACCGCGTCAAAAAAGCGCGGCGCTTCCTTTCACGGTCGCGCTTCCAAAGTTCGCGGACGGGAGGAGGTGATCACCGACATGCCGAAGAAGAAGAAGGCCGCGAAGAAGA
>VBGU01000073.1 GCA_005881085.1 Chloroflexota bacterium
AGACGAGCCGCGGCGGCGCCCAGTTCGCCCAGACCTCGACGATGCCGTTCCTGGCAATGAACTGGAAGTTCTGGCCGGCGCTGCCTCGTGCGATCTCCTGATTGTTCGCGCCTTCATTCAGGACACGCATGCCGCCCAAGGAGTTGACATCGGCGAGCGAGCCCGAGAAGTAGCGGTTGTCGCCGCACACGTAGCGGCCCTGCGACGACGGCGCCGAGAGCAGCACACGGTTGAGCGGTCGCTGCGCGTCGACGAACTGCAGGAGGGTGCCGGGGTAGTAGCGCGCCACGATCTGCTCGCCGGTGAGGGTGAGGCCGGTGACCCCGGTGGCCCAGCCGTTCGCGCCGTACTGGCTCATCCCGACGCTGTGGCCGAAGCCCGACCCGTAGAAGGTGACGCCGGGCACGATCGTGAAGTCCTCCCGCTTCCGCTGCACGCCGAGCTGGCTGAACCAGGACACGCCCTCCTGCACCATGTCCCACTCGAGGCGATAGGTGCCGGTCCCGCTGGGGAGCGCGACGCTGATCGGCACGGTCACGGATGTGGACGGCGGGACGCTCGAGGGAAGCCGGCCGCGGGCGCCGTCCCAGATCACCGGTGTGCCGCCGTCGTCGTAGATGTGGTAGCTGAGCGCGAACGCGCCCGGCGTCCAGGTCCGCGGGCCGTAATTCGAAACGACCACGGTGATCTGGAGCGTCGCTCCGATGGTCGCCTGCTGCGGCGTCGTCGACGCGCCGTAGCCCGCAACGAGCCCGCTTGTGACGGGGAAGCTCTGGCGGAAGGGCTGCGACCCGAGGCCTTCGAACCACGAGACACCTTCGCGCACGAGATCGATGACGAGCGTGTACGTCCCCGCGGTCGTCGGCGCGGTGTAGCCGATCGTGAACTGCTTGCTCGCGCCGACCGCCATGTCGCCGCCGAGCGGGATGCGCGGGCCGTCCCAGATCAGCGCGTTGCCGTTCCCATCGAGAAGGTGGTAGCTGAGGTCGACCGGGTTCGGACCGCTCGCGCTCCACGGCTGGTTGCCCGTGTTCGTCACGGTCATCTGCACCGTCTTCGTCTCGCCGAAGTACGCGGGCGCGAGCGCCGCGCTGTTGTACCCGGCCGCGTAGGTGATCGGCGCGACGGTCGTGAGGAGGCGCATCGTCGAGCTTCCGAGGGTCCCGAACCACGCGACGCCCTCGCGCACGAGATCGAACGTGAGCGCGCACGCGCACGCGGACGGGGGCGCGATCACGGTCGCGTTCACCGTCGCGGTCGCGCCGGGATCGACGCTCGCGACGAGCGGCGTGCGCCTGCCATCCCAGACGATCGCATTGCCGCTCAGCACGTCGTGCCAGTGGTAGCTCACGGTCACCGCGCTCACGCCGGGAGCGGCGAGCGCCGGCCACTGCGCCGCGCCCACGTTCGTGACTGGCACGCTCAGCTGATAGGTGCCGCCCGCGATGAACGAGGGCAGCGTGACCGCGCCGAACCGCGCGAGATACGGCGGCTGCGCGGTGACCGAGTACGGGTTGCTCGGCGCGACCCAGCCGACGCCTTCCTGGACGAGCGCGATGCGCAGGAGGTACGAGCCGGGCGCGCTCGGAGCGGTCACGGCGAGCTGCACCATGCGCTGCTGCGTCGGCGCGACGTCCGCGCCGAGCGGCGTGCGCGCGCCGTCCCAGATGACGGTCGTGCCCGACGCGTCGTACCAGTGATAGCTCAGGTTGACGAGGCCGGGCGCCGTCGATTTCCACGTCTCCGTGCCGGTGTTGGTGAGCATCACCGAGACGACGAACGCGTTGCTCGCGGGAACCGAGCCCGGGGGCGAGGCCGTGTAGGTCGCGACGAGCGTCTCCGCCGGCATAGCGAGCGCGGCGCCGCCGGGGAGCAGCATCACGAGCGCGACAAGCGCCGATACGACGTGCCTCAAACTCACCCTTCCCTTTTTCCTCAACGCTCGGTTGTTCGCTGGGCTACGGGCTGGTGTTCACGACCAGCACGTTCTCGAGGTGCCGCAGGTCCACGGCCGGAACGAGGATGGCGCGCTGGAACGTTCCGTTCTCACCTTTGGTCACCTCAACGACCTTACCGAGGATCAGGCCTTTCGGATAGAGCGATTTCAGGTCATTCCCGATGGCGAGGCCCGCCGTGATCACGACGTCGCCGACTTTCACGTCCTCCGTCTGGAGGATCCAGTCCATCACGAGCGTGTCGCCGTACTGCCCCCGCACGATGCCCGCGGCGCGTGAGCCCTGGACGAGCGCGGACACAGCCGAGCCCGAGTCCGTCACGAGAAGGACCTTGCTGTAGTTGTTGCCGACCTCGCTCACCCGGCCGACGACGCCGCGATCGGAGATGACGACGTCGTCGAGAAGCACGCCGTCCTTCGCGCCCGCGCCGAGGACGATCGTGTGAAGGACACCGGACGGGTCCCGCGCGATGACCGGAGCGCTCTGCGTCCGGAGCTTGAGCGCCTTCGCGGCCTCGGCGAGCTGCGCGGCCTGCTGCGCCTGGAACGCCTGCTCGCGGAGCTGGACGTTCTCGAGGGTGAGCTGGTCGACCCTCGCCTTGAGGGAGTCGTTGTCGGTCCGGAGGTTCTCGATCTCGGCGACGGCCTGCCAGAACCCGCCGGCCGTCGAGCCGACCTGACCGAGGACGCGCTCGGCCGGGACCAGGAGCTCCGTTACAAAGGTCGCGCCGGCCCGAACGAAGGTGGTGTCACGGAGTAGGAGCAGGGCCAGGGAGACCACGAAGAGGACGGCGAAGGGCCGAAGAAAGGCGTTCCCCGAACCCGGAGCGCGCCGCGCGCGCCCAAATGTGGCCATCGCACCTATTTAACGGCGTAAACGCCCGTCTGTCTCTAGTTCTAGCGAGGTAGCGCCGCGTATGTCTCCATTACGAGACTGCGCTCGTAGTTCTCGAGCTCCTCGAGGATCTTCCCGCACCCGCGAGCCACGCAGGTGAGCGGGTCGTCGGCGATGTGGACCGCGATCTGGGTGGCCTCGGCGACGCGCGTGTCGAGGCCGCGGAGAAGCGCGCCGCCGCCCGCGAGGTAGATGCCCTGGTCCATGACGTCGGCGATGAGCTCGGGCGGGGTCTCCTCGATCGTGTCCTTGATCGCGTCGACGATCTGCTCGACCGATGGGTCGAGCGCTTCACGGATCTGCGCGCTCGTGACCTCGATCGATCGCGGCAGACCGGTCAGGAGATCGCGGCCGCGGAAGAACGTGGTGACTTCCTCGTCGAGCGGATATGCCGAGCCGATCGCGATCTTGATGTCCTCCGCGGTGCGCTCGCCCATGAGCAGATTGAACTCGCGTCGTGCGTACGCGACGATGTTTTCGTCCATCTCGTCGCCGCCGATGCGGATCGATCGCGATACGACGATGCCGCCGAGCGACGTGACCGCGACCTCCGTCGTGCCGCCGCCGATGTCGACGATCATCGAGCCGGATGGTTCGTTCACCGGCAGTCCTGCACCGATCGCGGCGGCCATCGGCTCTTCGACGAGGCGCGCCCATCGCGCGCCGGCCGAGAGCGCCGCATCCTGCACGGCGCGCTTCTCGACTTCGGTGACGCCGGACGGGATCCCGATGATCACGCGCGGGCGCGGCAGAAGCGCCATGCCCGAGTGCACCTTCTGAATGAAGTAGCGAAGCATCTGCTCGGTGATGTCGAAGTCGCTGATCACGCCGTCGCGGAGAGGACGGATCGCGATGATCGACGCGGGCGTCCGCCCGACCATGCGCTTGGCCTCAGCTCCGATCGCGAGCACCGCGCCGGTCCGGGCGTCCTTCGCGACGACGGAGGGCTCGCTGATGACGATCCCGCGCCCACGAACGTGGACGAGGGTGTTGGCCGTGCCGAGATCGATGCCGACATCGCGCGAGACCAAGCCGAATACGGAATCGAGCAATCCCAGGAACCCTCCGAGCGCTGTGCGTCCTCGTGCCGAACTGTAACGCCCGAACTGGGCCGTTAGCGCGCTGTCGGGGGCGGAGTTGGTGTCGGTCTCGTCTGCGTCGTCGGTCTTACCGTCGGCCGCGGCGTGACTTTGACAGTAGGACGGGCTGTTGGCCGGACCGTCGGCTTCACTGTGGGCCTCGGTGTCCGCGGCGTTGCTGTCCGCTCGGGCGCCGGGGTGCCCGGGACGATCCCTGATCCGCCGCCCACTAGCGTCCGCCGTTGCGCGGTACCTGCGCCTTGAGTCGCCAAAAACCTCGCGGGTCTTTTGGGGAGGACCCGACGTGTTCGAGAAGGCCGCGTGCTTCAAGTCGATGCAGCAGCCCGAGGACAGTCGGTCGAGATTGTCCGAGTAGTTCAACGGCCTGCGTCGTCGTGACGCTCCCTACCCGCGCCATCCACTCGGCGAGACGATCGGAGCCAGGCGGAAGCTGACGCAAGATCTCCGCGAAAGTGCCCTCGACCAGGAAGGTGACCTTGACGGACGCAGCCGGCTGCGTATAGAGAGGGAGAGGAAGACCTGCCTGCTCCATCTCCTCGAACATGCGGTTGACGCCTTCGCCAAGTTCGCGGCCATAGCCGAGGTCGGCGACCGCACGGGCGATGCGAGGGTTCCTCGCGAAGCGTGTCGATCTAATGTTGTCGAGGCGAACAAGACCCGGAAGCCGGCCCGGACTCTCGACCTCCAGTCGGTCATGGAAAAGTTCCACCCGGATGTGGTCGCCCGCCATCGAGTAGGAGCGATGAACAACGCCATTCACGATGGCCTCTAGCCACGCGAATTCAGGAACGCGCGACTGCGGCGCGAACCGAGCGGCACGACCAAGGCGTATGGTCGTTGGCAACCATCGGCGCATTTGTTTTCGAGCATTCTCGATCTGATCAACGATCGTTCCATCGAAACGCACATCGCTCAGAACGTTGGATCTCGGTCCCGTCTCTCGGGCTAGACCTGCATACCGGAGCAGCCGGACGGATGCATGCGGGAAGAATCGCTGAGGTTCCCGGCCGAGGATGAGAAGACCTGCAACCGTCGGACGCGGACGGCCCGTTGCCTTTCGGCGGACTAGGCCACGCGCTTCAAGCGCAGCTTCCTCTCTCTCTGCTCCGGGAACTCGCCGCACATATGCCCGAACCAGCGCGGGATCGAGGTCACCCATATCCGCATCAGGAACCACGAGGCCGTCATGGACGGACTGACCCTTGTCGAATCGGAGTTCTTGTGCCTCGGCGGCACCAAGGCGCCGGTTTTCGTCGCCCACTCGGAGATAGGTTTCACCCTTGACGGTCTCGTGAACGCCCTCACTTGGTTCGATCTCGATCATGGCAACTTCCGCCGAACCGCCATCGGGGAGGGCAAGCTCAAGCATTCGAAAGGTGTGACGCACAGGGGGAACCGTGAAATCGCGCGCTGCTTGCCTCCAGCCGTTTTGGAGATGGGCGAGTGGCCGGAGATCCTCAACCTTGCCTTCGTGAAAGCCAACAGCAATGAGGCCACCTTCTGCGTTGGAGAAGCCGACGAGCAGGTCGCCAAGTGCGCGGGCATCGATGCGGGAACTTACCCGTTCAAACCATTGGTCTTCGTCGCGGGCGGTCAGGAGACTGGCCGCCTCGGTGCTGGGCAGAAGCTCCAGTTGGCGAATCGCGAGAACAGTCGAGCTAGCCATCCCTGAAGCATAGCAGGAGCATTAAAAACTTTAATGTATGCCGAAACCTTTAAAGATTGCAGGTGCCGAAGCGCTAACTAGGGCGATGCCCGCCAGAGATCGATCTCGGGGAAGCCATGCATGCTCAGAAGCTGCGAGATCTCGCCGGTGTGGAACGCATCGTGGGATAGAAGCCGCATGAGCACCGACTGTCTCGTGTGCTTCTGGATCTTCCCGCCGATCTCGCGGGTGAATTCTTCGCCGAGCATCGCCGGCGTCCATCGCTCGAGCGATCGCTCGATGATCCTCCACGACGAGTCGAGTGCGAAGACGAGCTCCTTAGAACCGCGCGGCGTGCTCTCGTCGTCTTCCCAGCCCACGCCACTCAATGGATCGGTAAAGGGGGTGTTCTCCGCGCCGCTCTCCTTAAATACGCCGCAGAGCCAGTAGACCCGTGCACCCGCCGTATGAGCGGCGATCGCCCACATCGGCCACTTGTCCGGCGCGGCTCGCAACCTCAGCTGCTCGTCGCTGAGACCGCGGATCGCGTCGACGAGACGGCCGTTGTATTGGCCCCAGCGGTCGTAAAAGGATGTGACCCCGCCGGTCATAGCCGGATCGTAAGAGTTCGGACGGCCAAGTCGGATGCGCCACTCCCCGAGTCGTGAGACGCTGAACGCATGCGCGTGTTGCTCCTTCTTGTCGTGGTCCTCACGGCCTGTACTACCCAGCCGAACGCGGCAACTTCGCCAACTACTTCGTCGACCGCGTCTCCGACGGCCACGGCGACTCAGTCGCCGACGAGCTCACCGACCCCGTCGCCTTCGCCGATCTCGCTCCCGTCGTTCGCTCAGCTCAGCGCGCCGTCGGGCACGGTCGTGTGGGCGCTGGTAGCTGGAACGCGCCTCTTCCGTTCCTCAGACCGCGGGGACTCGTGGGTGGAGCGGTCGATGCCGCCGGGTCTCGTCAGCACCGAAGCCGCGTTCGCGGACGCCACGAACGGCCTCCTCCTGAATACGGGCGCCGCGACCGACTGCCAGACGCAGACGGCTCAGATCGGAAAGACGACGGACGGGGCCGCGTCATGGCAGCGCGTCACGGCAACCGGCATCGCTGACGGCATGTGCAAGAGCGGCCTCGCGTCCGCCGATCCGACTCATGCCCTGTTCACGGCATGGAGCCGAGACGCAGCTCCACTCATATATCGGACGGCTGACGGCGGTCAGACATGGAAAGCGTCGACCCAACTGCCGGATCCGCCAGGATTTACTACGCAGAGTGTCGGAATCGCCCTCCGGCCGGGCCGGCCGCGCGCGTTCGGATCGATCGTCATCGTGGACGCTGTCGGGCTTGGACTGGCGAGCGGACAGGCGACGCGATACGTCTTCCGCTCAACCGACAGCGGCGCGTCATGGACGTACGCGTCGACCGCGCCGATCTCCGAGGCCACGGTCTCTTACCTCACGGCGGCGCGATGGGTACAGATCGGACCGCCCGGGGGATCGAAGCAAACCCTCGACGGTGGCGCGGTGTGGCAGTCCTACACAACCGACTACTCGCAGGCCGCGCCGATCGCACCCGATGTTGTCTTCGGTGACGCGACGGTCGGTTACGCGACGGTGCGCGGCGCTATTCAGCGGACGACGGACGGTGGCGCGCACTGGACGACGATCAAGACGCCGGGAACGGGATAGCCGCTAGGAGCGGGCGCGTTCTCCCTCAACCTTGCCGCCCGGGTGGACCGTCCAGTCGCGCTCGTCGAAGTCCTTCGCGCAGAACGGGCAGATGTTCCACTCAGGCCGGATGAGCTTGCCGCAATTCGGGCAGACCCTCTTTAGCCTCGTGCGGCACGTCGGGCAGAGGATGAATTCTTCCTGCACGCGTTCCTTGCACGTCGGACACACGACACGCTGCTCGGCTTCCGCGAGCAGGCTCTCCTCGGCGAGCTGACGCTCGTACGCCTCACCGAGCGTCTCTTTCGGACGAACGATGAGATACAGGAAGAGCCCGAAGATGTTGAGGACGACCACCATGAGACCCGCGAGATAAGGAAGGAGCTGGTTCTCGGTCCGCTGCTGAGCATCGCGAACGGTCCAGAACACCATCGCGAGGTAGATCGCGAGGACGTACAGACCCGCCAGCCGCACCGACAGCTGGATGAGCGGGTTGCT
>VBGU01000074.1 GCA_005881085.1 Chloroflexota bacterium
CAGATCATGCAGGAGCTGCTGACCGACATCTGGCAGCGCTACCGGAAGACCGTGCTCTTCGTGACCCATGACATCGAGGAGGCGATCTTCCTCGGGGATGTCATCTACGTGATGACAAGTCGGCCGGGTCGGATCCGGACGACCCTCGTGGTTGACATCCCGCGGCCGCGCACCTTCGACACTCTCACCGGTCCGCGATTCGCCGAGTTACGCAACCAGGTGGTCGGCGTCATCCACGAAGAGAGTCTGAAAGCGGTGGAGTCGGAGCTGGCGCGTGCCTGAGCGCGGTCAGACAGCTGGATCTGGCCGCTACCGGCCGGTCGATGCGATGCGCGCCGCCAGATTCACGGGGATCGGGACCTTCATGCGGCTCCCCAACGTCAGCGATATGAACGGAGTGGACGCCGCTTTCATCGGGATCCCGTTCGACACAGCGGTGAGTTACCGCATCGGCGGGAGATTCGGCCCCGCAGCAATTCGGGAAGCGTCCCGGCTGCTGCGACCGTACAACGTCGAACAGGGGATCGAGATCTTCGAACATGTCTCCGCCGTCGATGCGGGCGACCTATCGGTGATCCCTGGAAACGTGCAGGCATCGTACGGAGTCATCGAAGAGGGCCTCGGGTTGATTCTGGATGCCGGCGTGATTCCATTCGCTATTGGCGGAGACCATTCCATCACCCTCGGAGAGCTCCGCGCGATTTTCAAGCGGCATGGGCCGGTCGGCCTGATCGATTTCGACTCCCACACGGACACCTGGGACAACTACTGGGGAGAGCGCTACACCCATGGCACGTGGTGTCGCCGAGCGATCGAGGAAGGCTTGATCGATACCGCAAGGGCGGTGCAGCTCGGCATTAGAGGTTCTCTGTATGGGCCCGAGGATCGGAACGGTGCGAAGGCGCTCGGCCTTCACGTGATTCCGACCGAGGCTCTTTTGGAGCGAGGAGTCGATGACGTGGTGCCCGAGGTTGTCGAGCGGGTCGGCAAGGGTCCGGTCTTTCTGAGCTTTGACATCGATTTCGTCGACCCTGGCTTCGCGCCGGGGACCGGCACGCCCGAAGTCGGGGGACCAAGCAGCCGCGATGCGCTCGGGCTGGTCCGCGGGCTACGGGGCCTCGACCTGATCGGCTTTGACTTGGTTGAGGTTCAGCCCCAGTACGACCACGGCGAGGTCACCTCGCTACTGGCTGGCACCCTGCTGCATGAGTTCCTGACTCTGGTCGCCCTCAACCGCCCCGCGCTCTGACGCTCGGGTCAGCCGGACCGTTTCAACATCACGCGTGTAGAGTCCCGTTTCCGTGAGACTCAGCGGGGACTCGTGACCCGAATTCCAAGGGCGCGGGCAGCGGACAGCATCCGCTCGTCGTAGCTCACCAAGACCGATAGGTCGCTGCCGAGACGCTGCGCCGCGGCGAGATGGATCGCGTCGAGACTGCGAAGGTCTTCGACCGGAAGCAGCGCGGCGGCATCAAGCAGCGCATCGTCGATGCGCACGAGCTCAAAACGGTCGATGAGCTGCCGTGCACGGCCGATTGCGGGCGGCCCGTGCCGCCGGACCGCCCGCACCACCTCGACTCGCGCGAGCGCGCAGGAGCTCCGCCCAGTCCGCCGCCTCACGAACGCTCGGAGCGGTCCGGACTCCGGCTCACGCACGACGAGCTTCACCAACGCCGACGAATCGAAGTAGGCCCTGCGCTTCAGCGCTCGTCCCTGCGCATTGCGGCGAGTTCCATGCTGGGCAGCGGCACGCCCCTAAGGGGCTCGAGTGGAGCGCCTAGCTCAAGCGGATCGCCCGCCGCCGGCGAAATCTCGCCCGTCGCGAGCAGCGCGTCGACGCGGCTTGAACGGGGGATTGGGACGAGCCGCGCAACCGGCCGACCGCGGTCGGTCACCTCGATCATGCCGCCACGCTCGACCTCACGAAGGTATCGACTCGCCTGCTGCCGGAGCTCGCGCACGCCAATGATCTTCATGTGCTACTTATAGCACATCGATCCAGCCCGTTGGGTTTCGGCGCGAGCGCTGCCCTCGCGCCGGGTCTCGAAGCGATCCCTCAGCGCTTAGGTCGGCCGTCCGTACCGGCTTCGAGATGGCCGCGAGCATCTCTGCATCCCAGACGCGGGCTCTCGTGCGTGCGACACGGGAGTCGCTTGCGAGGCGGCCTATCCTGACGCCGCAAGAATCAAGGGGAGTACAGCATGAAACGTCTCGTCCTCGCGATCGTGAGCAGCGCGATTCTCATGGTGGCAATGGCCGGTACTGCACTGGCCGAGCCACCGGGCGCGGCCCCAGGTACCGGCTTGGTGGGAGCTTGCAACATGTTGCTAGACAAGACCATGGTCACCATTCCGATGGCCCGCGATGCGGCTCAGGGGAACGCGGGCATGTTCCACGCGGTGGACGTCTCAGGTTGTTCATGAAGATGGAGGACTGACGGCTTAGGGTTGCGGCTCCCGGTGCGATCGGGAGCCCGGATCACGTGAGCCGACCCGGACGCAGCAGGGCGAAGACCGGACGTGCGCCCGTAAGACCCTTGAGTTCGTGAAGTCCCCGCTCTTCGAACGTCAGGCCCGAGCCTTCGAGCAGATCGCGCGTCACGGAGGAAACAAGAACCTCATTCGGGCCGGCGAGCGCGCTGACCCGCGCGGCGGCATGGACTGCGAGCCCGTGGAGATTGCCGGCAGCGAGCTCGACCTCGCCCGTGTGCAGCCCGGCGCGAATCTCGATGCCCAGGTCGCCGACTGCGTCGACCATCGCCGCGGCGCACCGCACGCCGCGCGCGGCGCCGTTGAACAGCACCTGGAAGCCGTCGCCGGTCGTTCGCACCTCGCGGCCGCCGAACCCGTCGATCTGCGCGCGCAGCCGTTCGTTGTGCGCGAGCAGCGTCGAGTGCCATCGCGCGTCTCCAAGGCGCTCGAGGGTGGCGGTCGAGTTGACGATGTCGGTCATGAGGATGGTCCCCAGGATCCGCACGCCGGTGTCTTCCTCCGTCGCGCCGTACGTGCGCGCGCTCGCGAACTCGACTACCTCCCACGGCAGGTCGCCGACGACCCAGGCGTCGTGGCCGGGTGGTATCTCGTAGGCGTCGCCGCCGCGAATCTCCATCTCGCTCCCGTCCTCGACCTCGACGTGCAGATGCCCACTGAGCGCCGCGCCGAGATGCCGGATCTGGCAGGAGGCCGTGCCGACCTTTGGCGCGACGTCGACCGACCACCGCCACCCGGGCTCGAGTTTCATCCGGCCGACGGCCGTCTCGTCGAGGTTGACGACGGCCATCCGGCCGCGGCCCAGGTCGCGTATTTGCTCCGGGGAGTCAAAGTTCTTTCGCTGCAGCCGCGGCACTCCCAGCATTGTGCGGCCGTCGACCGTCAGACGAGCATGGTCATAGCGACCACGCCAGCTCGTAAGTCGGAGCCAGGCAGGTTCCTATCTCGGCGAGGCGAGGGAAGGACTCAGCTACGCCCGGCGCGACCCCTTCCTCTCACGCCTCCTCGTTGTCCAGTCGCTCGCCTCGTTCGCGGTCGGCGGGACGGGCGCCATGCTTGTGGTCCTTTCCGAGCGTCATCTCCGTAGCCGCCGGAAGGCTTTGCGTGGCTCATCGGCGCGATCGGCCAGGGCGCGATCCCCGACGCGATGCGGGGCCGCGCCTTCACGCTCCTCGATGTCAGTTGGTCGACCATGCGCCTCGCCTCTCTCGGGCTCGGCGGGCTAATAGTCGATCGTCTCGGGATTGAGCCCCTCTACTGGATCGGCGGTTCCCTCCTACTCCTCGCCGGCCTGCTCGGGCTGAGAGTCTTTGGCACAACGCGCTTTGGGCAAGAGGCCAGCTGAGGGCAGGCACTCGAATTGGCGATTTCGTCCTTACCATATAGGTCATGGACCGACGCCGGTTCCTTCTGATGGCGGGCGGCGCGCTCCTGTCGGCGTGCAATGGCGCGAGCCAGACCGGGCGACCCGAGGATGCGCTCGTGCAGGTTTACGCAAACCCGGCCAAGGACGAGTGGCCGGACCAGTTCCGTCAGCTTCCCGCAGAGACGCAGGAGCTCTATCGCTTCGCCGCTGCAAACCACGATGTCCTTCAGTACATCCCGTGCTTCTGCGGCTGTGTGAATGGTGGTCACACGTCGAACTTCGACTGCTACGTGCGCGAGGTGTATCCCGACGGCCGGATTCGGCTCGACACGATGTCCTTTGGCTGAGACATCTGCACCGGGATCACGCGTGACGTGATCGCAATGCGGGCCCAGGGGGTGAGCGTGCGTGCGATCCGCCGCAGCATTGATGACAAGTGGAGCGATCGCGGCCCCGGCACGCGCACGCCACTTCCGCCCGAATAGGAGGACAACGATGAGTACTCAGGTGGTTCGCGATCCATGGCCAACCTCGGCAAAGGTGATCCTGATCGGCATCGGGGTGCTCGCGATCCTTGTCGCAGTGCCGTGGATCTTCATGTGGACGACGATGGCGGCATGGTGCGCTCCGATGATGGGCGCCATGCGGGACATGATGGGTCCGGGAATGATGCGCTAGCCGACGGACCAGGCCTCCAAAACGCGAGCCCTTCTCCGCTAGAGATGAACAAGACCCCGGTGATGAGGGCGGTCTTTCTCGTGCGGTTCACGGACTGCGCACGCTCTCAGGACGTGCCGCTGAAGTCGACATCCTTCGTCTTCACCGTCCCGACCGTCCGCCCCGGCGCCGTCTGGTAGGTCCAGTACAGGTTCGTGTGCGCGATGACCTGGTCCGGCGGCGGCGCCCCCCACGCTGTCTGGTCCTCTGTCGTGTGGGCGTCGCTGACAAGGGTCGCGTCGTACCCTCTGACGAACGCGCCGTGGAGCGTCGAGCGGATGCACGCATCGGTCTGTGCGCCGACGACGACGAGTCGCCCGACTCGGAGACCCGACAGCACTGCCTCGAGGGTGGTCTCCTTGTCGTCGGAGTGCTGGACCCAGATTACGGGGACCCGTTCTCGCCGCGCCCTCTCGACAAGGCTGCCGACGTTCGCGACGACCAGGTCACGCTTGGGAGTCCCCCCGACCACGCCGTTCTGCACGTCGACAACGAGGAGTGCGGTGTTCGGCCGGTCCTTCAGTGTGGTCATGGTCTCCCCCTTACTCACGCCGGGCTCCGTTTCCACCCACGATAGTGAAAGACGGAGATAGGGTCGGTGATCCTTCAACGCCACGATGTCGAAAAGAGCGCCTGTCATTCGATGTATGAATGAGGCCTTGAGGAGCCCGCCGCAAGGAAGCGGATCGGATCTTCAAGAGGCCTCCGGATCACGATCCAAGAAGAGGAGGCACAGATGCGTGTGCTAGTGCTGGCAAAGGAAGGCGAGCAGAGCAAAGCGCCGACAGCCCCAACGCCGGAGGCTATGGCGGAGCACGAGAAGTTCAACGGGGAGCTGGTCAAGGCGGGGGTCGTCGTCGCGGCAGGCCGCCTCTCCCCGAGCTCGCAGGGCAAGCGCGTGCAGTTCGACGGCAAGAAGCGCAGGGTCATCGACGGTCCGTTCGCGGAGGCCAAGGAGCTTGTGGCCGGGTACTGGCTCTGGGAGGTCCGCTCGATGGACGAGGCCATCGAGTGGCTCAAGCGGGCACCCTACGACGGCGGGATCTTCGAGGTCCGTGAGGTCTCCCAGCACGAGGGCGCGTGAAGGAGCTTTCGCGATAGGTCTACCCACCGCCGCGCATCGCGCCATCGAAGCGATCTGGCGGATCGAGTCGGCCCGGCTCATCGCCGGGCTGGCTCGCCTCGTCGGCGACATCGGGACCGCTGAGGAGCTCGCACAGGACGCCCTCGTTGCCGCGCTCGAGCAGTGGCCCGCGTCGGGCGTGCCAGAGAGACCGGGCGCCTGGCTCATGGCGACCGCGAAGCATCGCGCGACCGACCTGATCCGGCGTCGCAAAACGCTCGAGCGCAAGTACGAAGAGCTCGGGCGCGATGTCGAGCGCGATCAGGGAGACAACAACTTGGACACGGCGATCGACGAGGACTTCGGAGACGATGTCCTCGGCCTCATCTTCATGGCGTGCCATCCAGTCCTCTCGAAAGACGCACGTGTCGCGCTCACCCTTCGCGTACTCGGTGGTCTGACGACCGAGGAGATCGCGCGGGGGTTCCTCGTCCCGGTTGCGAGCATCGCCCAGCGCATCGTCCGCGCGAAGCGGACCCTCACCGAGGCGCACATCAGGTTCGAGGTGCCGGGTGGGTCCGAGCGCGTCGCACGCCTCGCTTCGGTCCTCGAGGTGATCTACCTGATTTTCAACGAGGGCTATGCCGCGACCGTGGGCGAGGACTGGGTCCGACCGGCTTTGTGCGAAGAAGCTATCCGTCTGGGCCGCATCTTGGCCGAGCTCGCCCCGGCGGAGCCTGAAGTCCATGGGCTCGTCGCGCTCATGGAAATCCACGCATCACGTTTGCGCGCTCGCGTCGGACCATCCGGGGAGCCCGTCCTCCTGCTCGATCAGGACCGGACGCGCTGGGACCGCCTGCTCATCCGTCGCGGCCTCGCGGCGCTCGAACGCGCCGAGACCCTCGGGGGTGCGATGGGTCCTTATGCGCTGCAGGCGGCCATCGCGGCGTGCCACGCTCGAGCGGCGACCGCTGCGGACACCGACTGGCCGCGCATCGTGGCCCTCTACGACGCGGTCGCGGAGCTCGCGCCTTCGCCGGTGGTCGAGCTGAACCGCGCGGTCGCCGTGGGGATGGCGTTCGGTCCCGCTGCCGGCCTCGAACTTGTCGACGCACTCGTCGGGGAGCCCTCGCTCAAGGCGTACCACCTGCTACCGGCCGTCCGCGGCGACCTTCTGCGGAAGCTCGGCCGCTATGAGGAGGCGCGCGCCGAGTTCGAGCGCGCTGCCGCGCTCACGCAGAACGCGCGGGAGCGCGAGCTCTTGCAGCGACGGGCCGCGGAGTGCGCCGCGGAGCGGATGGCGGGTTAGAGCCCGGCGTTGCTTACCCCGCTTCTACGCCGGCACTATCCGAAGACCTGCGTGAGAGTGCGACTCACGCCGCCGGCGGTGACGACGAAGACGATCGCCTTGTGTTGGGTCTCGTACCAGGGGAAGTACCAGCTTCCGTCGGGAAACACGACCGTCGATCCGATGCGCAGAAATACCACGTCGCCGTTCGCGGTAAGCGTGACAGGCGCCGCTGGCGGCAGGCCATGCACGACACAGTCGACGAACGATATGTAAGGAGGCTGAGCTCCGTAATAAAGGCAGCCATCGCTCGCGGGCAATCCTTGGGGTGTAGGCAGAGCATCGGAATTTGGAACCCTGGTCTGCGCGGGCGTCGCAGAAGGTGTCTGGCCCGGGCCGACCGTGGGCGCGAGCGTCGGCGGCGCGGGCGTTGGTGTTGGCGGGCGTGTCGTCGCCTGAGGCGTCCGGGTCGGTAACGCGGGTGGAGACGAAGGAGCCGCGGTGGCGGTCGCTATCGCGACGAGGCTGCCCGTTGGTGACGGTCCCGCACTGAGCGAGGGCGAGACGATGGGGGTGGCAAGCGGATCGAAGGTCGTGGTTTCGCCGCGCGACCCACACGCCGTGAGCGTGAGGAGGCCTATGACAAGCGCGCGAGCGGCCCGGTCCATCGTCCCGTAGACCGTAGGCGCCCGGCCTCAGGCTCGACCAGACACAACTACGTCGCAACCATCACCCGTTCTCCCGCTCCGAGTACGCCGTGGCAGGATGGCGTGCCGGGCTAAGTCTCGGTCGGGACTTGGACCACACAGAAGAGGTTGCCGTCCGGATCTTCTAGAACGACAAAGTCATCATCCGGCCGGTACCTCCACGGATATTTGGTCCAAAGACACATTCGGTCGGCTGCCCTCCGGGTCACGCAGAATGACCCAGCCGCTCTCAACTGGCTCTGTGTGCACGTAGTGGAGCGCTTCCTGCCCAGAACGTCAGCATCTTGTCGAACTCATAGCAGCGGATAACGATCGAGCCGATCTTCAGTTTTTCGACCATCGCTTCACCTCTACCCCGTCGCAGCTAAACGAATTCGATAGCATCGCCGTCGACCGGATCGCGTGTTGTGATTCGCCTCATCGTCGGTGCAGCTCACGATAGAAAGGAGTGGCTCTGTGACGGTGAATTTGAGCGTCAACTATCTGGCAATCGTCGTCGCCGCGATTGCGGCCGTGGCCA
>VBGU01000067.1 GCA_005881085.1 Chloroflexota bacterium
GTCCACCGTACGCGGCCGACGTCGCAATTGATGGCGATTTGATCGCCGCGGTCATGCCGGCGATCGGAGATCGCGGGCAGCGCGAGATCGACGTGTCAGGACTCGCGGTCGCGCCCGGCTTCATCAACATGCTTTCGTGGGCGATCCCGTCGCTCATCGCGGATGGCCGAGCCCAGAGCGATGTTCGCCAGGGCGTCACGCTCGAGGTGTTCGGCGAAGGCTCGTCGATGGGTCCGCTGACCGACGCGATGCGCCGCGACCAGATCGAACGGCAGGCGGACATCAAGTACGACATTCCGTGGACCACCCTTCGACAGGGGCTCGATCACCTGGTGCGGCTTGGCGTTTCGGTCAACGTCGCGTCGTTCGTCGGCGCGACCACCCTTCGCGTGCATGAAGTCGGCTACGACGACGAGCCGGCGACACCGGATCAGCTCGAGCGCATGCGCCGCCTCGCGCGCGACGCCGCGGCCGAGGGCGCGCTCGGTCTCGGGTCCGCGCTCATCTATACGCCGGGCACGTTCGCCTCGACCGACGAGCTCGCGGCGCTGGCCGAGGCGGCCGGCGGAACATACATCTCGCATCTCCGTAACGAGGGAGACCGTCTCCTCGAGGCGGTCGACGAGCTCATCGAGATCGCACGCCGGGCTGGGGTGCGAGGCGAGATCTACCACCTGAAGCAGGCCGGCAAGGCGAACTGGTCGAAGCTCTCGGCCGTGATCGAACGCGTCGAGAAGGCACGGACCGGGGGTCTCGATATCACCGCGGACATGTACCCGTACGCCGCGGGCGCGACCGGCCTCAACGCGTGCATGCCGCCGTGGGTCCAGGAGGGCGGCTTCCGCGCGTGGCTCGCGCGCCTCGGCGATCCCGCGGTGCGCGAGCGGGTCGCCCGCGAGATGCGCGTGCCGGGAAAGACCTGGGAGAACCTGTACCTCGCCGCCGGCGGACCCGGGGGCGTTCTCCTCGTGTCCTTCAAGAACGACGCGCTCAAGCCGCTCACCGGCAAGACGCTCGCAGACGTTGCGCGGATGCGCAGCAGATCGCCCGAGGAGACCGCGATGGATCTCGTGGTCGAGGACGAGAGCCGCGTCGGCGCGTGCTACTTCATCGCGTCCGAGGACAACCTGCGCCGCGAGGTCGCGATCGAGTGGATGAGCTTCGGCTCGGACGAGGCCGCGCCCGCACCCGAGGGCGTGTTCCTGCGGTCGAACCCGCACCCGCGCGCGTACGGAACGTTCGCGCGACTGCTTGGGCACTACGTCCGCGACCAGGGGCTCGTGCCGCTCGAGGAAGCGATTCGCCGGCTCACGAGCTTTCCCGCGCAGAACCTCCGTCTCGACCGGCGCGGGCGCATCGCGCGCGGATACTTCGCCGACGTCGTCGCGTTCGATGCGGAGAAGATCGCCGACCAGGCGACCTACGCCGACCCGCACCGCTACGCCACCGGCATGGTCGACGTGTTCGTGAACGGCGAGCAGGTGCTGCGTCGGGGCGAGCACACCGGCTCTCGCCCAGGTCGCGTTTTATCGCCGGCCTAGCCGCTCCGCCATCCAGTCCGCCATCGCGGGGCGGTACTTGTAAGGAATGTTGTTGCAGACGTGGTTCCCTTCGGGATAGAGAAGCAGCGTCGCGTCCGGGGCCTCGCGCACGATCCGCTCGGCCTGCTCGGGCGGGAAGAGCCGATCCTTGCCGCCGTGAATCACGAGGAGCGGGCACGTCACGTCTTTCAACACGCCGCGGAGCGTGAGGGCCTTCGATCGCTCGAAGGCTTCCGCCTCGTCGCGCGACTGCGTATAGAAGACAAAGCCACCCTTCGTCAGCGGGTTCAAAGCGGACCAGCATTCGGAAAGGTCGTACGGGCCCGCGAGCGCGACGATCGCGCGGAGGCGTTTCTCTCTCGCGGCCGCTCGAGGCCCGTAGATGCCGCCCATNNNGAGTCCGACGCGCCCCAGGTCGAGTTCGCGCTCCGACTCAATGAGATGGTCGAGTAGCGGCGTGATGACGGTCGACCAATCCGGACGGATCGGGAAGCGCGGCGCGTTCTCGCCCTGGCCGGGGCCGTCGACGGTCAGTGTCGCCACCCCGCGACGTAAGAAGTCGTTCTCCATCGCGTAGAGCTCTTCCTTCACCGAGTCGAGCCCAGGGACGAGGATGACGAGTGGAGGATGCAACGCGCCCCGCGGCGCGCGGAGTATTCCGGGGATGGCGGCGCCCTCGAAGGGGGCTTCGATCCGCCGACCGGGAGGGTCGAGGCGTGGCATCGCTTTCGCGTACGTCGTCACCGTTCGCTCGCGAAGCTCGTCGTGCAGGCTGCGGTCCTCGAACCAGAGGAACTTGCCCAGGTGGTAGCACCAAGCGGCCCTTTGATACGCCTCGGTCGCCGTGACAAGGTGGCCCGAGCGTTCCGCTTCGTCGGCGATCGCGCGATGCTCGTTGCCGACCCGCTTCCAGTTCGGCGCCCAGTCGCGCCATTCCGTCGTCGCCATGAGGACCCGATCGAAGTCGTTGGCATCGATCCCGTTCGCGACGAATCGCGGCTTCCAATGGCCGGCGGCGAGCTGAACGCGGTTCGCTGTTTCCGTCGTCATAGGTCGGCGCGCTCGAGGCGCTCCGCGAGCGCCGCCAGGTAGCGCGCCGCGGTCGCGCCGTCCGCGACGCGGTGGTCGACCGAGAGCGTCAGCGTGGCGATCGGGCGCACCGCGGGGACGCCATCCCTCGCGACGACGCGATCGGCCACCCGACCCACGGCGAGGATCGCGGCCTCCGGTGGATTCACGATCGCGACGAACCGATCGATGCCCATGGTCCCGAGGTTCGACACGGTGAGGACGGATCCCGTCAGCTCGTGCTCGGCGAGTTTGCCTGCGTGTGCATGCTCCTCGATCCGCTCGCGCTCCGCAGCGAGCTCGCGGAGGTTTTTTCGGTCGGCGTCGCGGAGGACGGCGACGAGCAGCCCGTCCTCGAGCGCGATCGCGACGCCGATGTTCGTCGCATCGCTCGTCACCAGCTCGCCGTCCTCGATGCGCGCCCGAAGCCGCGGATGGTCGCGAAGCGTCTTCGCCGCGGCCGCGACGATGACGTCGGTGTACGACGCGCCGGCTGCCTTGCGCTTTTCGTTGGCCGAGGTCATGTCGACATCGCGCGAGATGGAAAACTGCGGCTGCTCCCGGACGCTCTTGGTCATGCGCTCGGCGATGGCCCTGCGCATCCGCGAGAGCGGTTCCCTCTTCTCCTTTGAGGCGGCAGCGGGCGACACTCTCGACGATGCCGCCTCGACATCCTCGAGAGTGACCCGCCCGCCGGGACCCGTGCCGCTGATCCTCGAGATGTCGACGGCAAGCTCCTGCGCCCGTTTGCGCGCAGCCGGAGACGAGCGGACTCGCTCGCCATCGGACGAGGTCGTGGGCGGCTCAGCCTCCGAGGGCCCCCGCGCGATGGGGATCCGGCCGGAGGCCGGGGGGTCCCCATCGCGTAAAGAGGGTTTCGGAGGCTGAGCCGTAACCGAATCAGAGGGAAGAGGCTCGTCCGCCGTCTCCGTGATAAGCGCGATGACGGTGGCGACCGGAGCGGTGGCGTCGGCGGGGTACAGGATGCGGCGGAGGGTCCCGGCGGTCGGGGACTCGACTTCCATGGTCGCTTTGTCGGTCTCGACCTCGAAGAGGATGTCGCCGGCGGCGACGGCGTCGCCCTCGCGCTTGTGCCAGGCGACGATGCGGCCCTCGTCCATCGTGAGCCCGAGCTTCGGCAGGATGACGCGCGTGACGCTCAGGCGACGAGCTCCTTCGCGACGCGAACGATGTCATCGACCTGAGGGACGACGGTCGTTTCGAGGTGCTGCGCGTACGGGATGGGAGTCTCGAGCCCGGCCAGACGCCTCGGCGGCGCGTCGAGATCGTCGAACGCCTCCTCGGCGACCATCGCCGCGATCTCGGCGCCGTACCCACCGCGCTTGATGGCTTCGTGTACGACCAGAAGACGATGCGTCTTCCGCACCGAGCCGAGGATCGTCTCACGGTCGAGTGGCACGAGGGTACGGACGTCGACCACCTCTGCGGCGATCCCGTCCTCGGCGAGCTTCGCCGCGGCATCGAGCGAGAAGAGCACTTCGCGTGACCAGGTGACGATCGTGAGGTCCGTTCCCTCTCGCTTGACGTCGGCCTTCCCAAGCGGCACGAGATGCTCGCCCTCCGGCACCTGCCCCTTTGTCCGGTAGAGGAGCTTGTGCTCGAGGAAGATGACCGGATTGTTGTCGCGGACCGCGGCGGTGAGTAGACCTTTCGCGTCGGCCGGAGTTGACGGCATGACCAGCTTGAGGCCGGCGATGTGCGCGAACCACGCCTCGAGCGATTTCGAGTGCTGGGCCGCGTTCCCCCGGCCCGAACCTCCCTGGGTCCGGAGCACCATCGGGACGCGGGCCTGGCCGCCGAACATGAAGCGGTTCTGCGCGGCCTGGTTAACGATCTGGTCCATCGCGAGCCCGGCAAAGTCGACGTACATGAGCTCCACGACCGGACGGAGCCCGGTGAGCGCGGCGCCGACGGCCGCGCCAACGATTCCGATCTCGCTGATCGGCGTCTGCCGGATTCGCGTCGGTCCGAATTTGTCGAGAAGGCCGGCGGTGACCTGGAACGCGCCACCGTGCTCGGCGATGTCCTCGCCGATCACGATCACGCGCTCATCCCGCTCCATCTCCAGTCGGAGCGCGTCGCCGAGCGCCTCGTTGTAGAACATCTCGCGCGTCGCGGCGGGAGCGCGGGCCTCAGTCGCTTGCATACACGTCCTCGGGCAATTTGATCGGCGAGGCGAGCGGTCCCTGATCGGCCCATGCCACCGACCGATCGATCTCCGCCGCGATCTCGCGGTCGATCGCGTCGAGGTCGGCTGCGGAGGCGAGCTTGGCGGCGATGATCCAGGCGCGAGCGTCGGCGATCGGATCGAACTGTTTGCGCCAGCCTTCGATCTCGTCCTTCGTCTGGTATTTGCGCGGATCTCCGTAGTAGTGCCCCTCGTGGCGGTACGAGTCGGCGACGATGAACGTCGGCCCCTTGCCGGCCCGCGCGCGCGTCACCGCTTCACCGGCGGCCGCGTGGACCGCGCGCACGTCGCGGCCGTCCACGTGCATCCCCGGCATCCCGTAGCCCTCGGCCCGCTTGGCGATGTCATCGACGGCGAAGGCACGCTTCACCGGCAGGCTTTCGGCGTACTGGTTGTTCTCGCAGACGTAGACGGCCGGCAGCTTCCAGATCGCGGCGAGGTTGAGCGACTCGTGGAAGGTGCCCTGCTTGACCGCGCCATCGCCGAAGACCGAGACCGCGACCTGGTCCGTCCCGAGCTGCTTCGCGGTGAGCGCCGCCCCGGTCGCGATCGGAATGCCGCCGCCCACGATCCCGTTCGCCCCGAGGTTGCCCTTCGACGTGTCCGCGATGTGCATCGACCCTCCGCGTCCCCGGCAATATCCGGTCTCGCGGCCGAGAAGCTCGGCGAACATCTTCCCGAGGTCCGCTCCCTTCGCGATGCAATGCCCGTGGCCACGATGCGTCGAGGTGATCCAGTCCTCGTCGCGCAGATGGGCGCAGACGCCGGCGGCGATCGCCTCCTCGCCGGCGTAGCTGTGGATCGTCCCCCAGATCTTGTTCTCGCCGAAGAGCTGCGTGGCGCGCTCCTCGAAGGCGCGGATCGTCCGCATCACGCGGTAGAGGGCCAGCGCGGTCGCACGGTCGATCCCGCTCATGACTCGGCCCTCGGGTGGAGCATCACGCGGATCGCGCCGTCGCGGCGCTCGGTGAACGTCCGCCACGCCTCGGCGAACGAGCGAAGCGGGAAGTGATGCGTGACCAGGCTCGTGACGTCGATCTTGCCCTCGGCGAGCAACGCGAGCGCCCGACCGGACACGCCCTTGGGGTTCGCGAGCGAGCCAAGGACATCGAGGTTGCCGCGGACGATGGTCGAGAGATCGACCCCGGAGAGCTCCACGCCGTTTCCGGTCGCGCCGCCCAGCACGACGCGGCCGCCGCGGCGCGCGAGAGCGATCGCGTCGCGTGCGGCCTCCGCGGTGCCGGCGAACTCGACGACAAGATCCGCCGCCCCCCGGAGTCGCCCCACATTCGCCGCATCAATGACCTCATCGGCCATGTCACGGACGCGCGAGAGTCGGTTGCCCCGCCCAACGAGCGTCACGCGTCCCGCTCCGAGCGCGCGAGCGAGCTGCGTCGCGCACAGGCCAATCGCGCCGGGGCCGATGACGATGACGGTCTCGCCCGCGGCGATCCTGCCGCGTTCGAGTGCCCAAAGCGCGACGCCGAGGTTGTCCGTCCACGCGCCCTGCTCGAAGGTGACGTGCTCCGGAAGTTCGTGCAGCGCGGCGATCGGCACGGCCGCGTACTCGGCGAGGCCGCCGCCGATCGTGAACCCGACATGGGCATGACCGGTCTCGCGCTTCCCGTAGTTGAGACAAAGGGTGTACATGCCTTCGCGGCAGCGATCGCACGTGCCGCAGCCAACATGCACCTCGACGCCGACGCGAGCACCCGCGGCGAACCGCTCGTCGCTCGAAGCCGCTACCTCCCCGGCGAACTCGTGACCGGGCACATGCGGAAAACGTGTCGCCGGGAACCGGCCCGCGAGTATCTTCGCGTCGGACGCGCAGACCATCGACGCCCGGACGCGCACGAGGACCTCGCGCGGTCCCGGGCGAGGAGTCGGGACTTCCTGGACCGCGAACGCGTCCTGCGCCGTGAAGACCACGGCCAGCATCGTCGCCGGGATCTCGGCCGGGCGGGCGGCCTCGCCGAGCGCGCTCGTCATGCGCGCGGCCGCCCCGGGTAGCGGTCGATCGACACGAGCTGGTCCAAGGGCAAGCGCTCGATGGTCGGCGTTTCGGCGGCGAGGCCGAACGTGAACGTCCCGAGGAACGTCCATGACAGCGGGACGTTGAGGATCTTCTTCGCCTTCTCCGTGATCCAATGTTGTACGAAGACACCCCCGTAGCCGAGCGAGTGCGCCCGCAGCCACATCGCGTAGATCGACATCGCCGCCGCCCATTCGAATCCGTTATCGGCGTGCACGTTGGTGAGGCTCTTCGCGGGATCCGCGACGACGGCGATGACCTCTGGAGTCTCGAGATCGTTGACTCTGCCGCTCGAGCCGTCGGGACTGAAGATCGGATCCCAGTACGCCGAGAGCGCTTTCGACTCCTTTGCGAGCTCCTGCAGCTCACGCTTTACCGACGAGCTCTTCACCCATATGAAGCGCGCCGGCTGGCGATTTGCCGGCGACGGCGCCCACCTCGCGGCCTCGAGGATCTCGTTGACGTCGGCATCCGGCACCATGCCCGGCTTGAATTCGCGGACCGCGCGACGCGTGCGGATGAGCGCGCCGATCGAGACGCGAGCCTCGACGCTCACCTCACGGCTCCACTATCACTTTCAACGCGCCGTCGATCCGCTCGTTGAACGTCCGCAGCGCTTCCGCGAACTCGGACAGCTTGAAGTGATGCGTGATGAGCCTGGCTGCGGGGATGCGCCCGTCGGCCATCAGCGGGATAACTTCCTCCATCGTGTTCCGGTTCGCGCGCACGCCGTAGAGATCGATCTCCTCGAGGACAACCTTCTGGAAATCCACCGACGACGGCTCCTTCGGGATGCCGGTGAAGGCGACCCGGCCGCCCTTTCGGACCATGCCGATCGCCTGGCGCACAGAGTCCTTGGTGCCGGCGGAGTCGACCGCGACGTCCGCTCCGAGGCCCGCGGTCAGGCCCCGGACCCGGGCCACCGGATCAGAGTCGTGGTAGTCGACTGTCTCGAAGCCGAGCTCCTTCGCACGATCGAGCCGCCTCCCACCGCCCACGACGATGCAACGCGCGGCGCCGAGCGCTCGAGCGCACATCGCGGTGAGGAGTCCCATGCCACCAGAACCCACCGCGACAAAGGTGTCGCCCGGACTGATGCCGGGCCGCTTCACCGAGTGGAGGGCGATCGAAGCCGTGTCGCAGAGCGCGGCCACGTCGAGCGGCATCGAGTCGGGAATCCCAAAGACGCTCTTGATGGTGTGGACCACGTAGGTCGCGTATGCGCCCTGCGTGTAATGGCCGTACTGACGGTGACCGAGATCCTCTCGGCCGTAGTTGAAACACAGGTTGTAGCGGCCGGTGCGGCACATCCGGCAATAGCCGCAGCCCGAGTGGCTCGTGCCGGCGACCCGCGTTCCAGGGGTAAAGCCGTAGCCCATGGCCACGTCGCCCGCCTCGACGACCTCGCCGGACCATTCGTGTCCGGGGATGAATGGATAGGCGCGCGGCCAGCGGCCCTTGAAGGTCCCCTCGACGATCTCGGCGTCAGTCCCGCAGATCGCGATCGCCCGCACGCGCGCCAGTACCTCGTTCGCTGCCGGGCGCGGGATCGGCACGTCCTCGCGGATCTCGAAGACGTGCGGCCCGGTAAGCACGAGCGCCTGCATCGTCGCGGTCTTCCCAGGCGTAGTCGTCGTTCCGACGGCGCTCATGGCTGGAACGCCACCACCCGGCATATGCAGGCCTCGCCGTTGACCCAGCGCCACGGGAACGCGCCGACGTCGACCCGTCGCCCGGCGACCTCGGCCAGCTCGCCGCCAAGATTCTCGAGCATGGGGATGTTGGCCCTGGCCATGTGGTAGTGCACGTGCTCGAAGTCTTTCATCGGCAGCGTGTCGTCGATCGACTTTCCGGTCTGGGCCTCGTACTCCTTCACCAGGTCGGGGCGGAAGTAGCGGACTCGGACAAGGAGTGAGTGGTCCATCGACGCGAGATCCCCACCGAACATCCTCACCCCTTTCTCGACCAGGTAGTCGCACACCTCGGGCTGTGGTCCGGGGTGCCGATCGAAGTACGTGACGTCGTCGCGCGTTTGCTTCGTCCAGTTGTAGCGGTCCCAGCCGGTGTAGAGGAGGACGATGTCCCCCTCGCGGATCCGCTCTCCTTTTGGCAGGCACCCGAGGACGTCCTTGAGCGAGTAGTAGGACCACGGCGTTGTGATCGGCCGCAGGTCGACCACCAGCGCCGTGCCGAAGAGGTCCTGGATCGGGATCTCCGCCAGGTGCTTCCCGGTCGGCCAGTAGTGGATGGGCGCGTCGATGTGCGTGCCGGTATGCATGTTCGTCCGCACCAGCACTGTGCTCTTGCCGTCGCGATGGTGCGTCGTGATGTCCGTCACCTGGATCGCCTCGAACTGCGGCCAGGTCGGCATCCGATCGCCCCACGGTTGGGTCAGGTCGACGAGCTTCACGAGATCAATACGGGAAGTCCTTCACCCGGCCGAGCTGCTCGACGACCTTCTTCACGATGGTCAGGTCGGTCACATCCTCGAACTTCAGGTCCTTCGTGATCTTTCCGAAACCCTTCTCGCTCGCGATCGTGCCGTCGATGTTCGCTTTCAGCAGGCCCTCGTTCTGCGGCCATGCCCTCGCCTTCACCAGCGTGTCGAACGTGTCCGCGACCACGTCGGCCGCCTCCTTCGTCTGGGTCACGCCGAGGTCGATGATCTTCTGCCGGTTCGCCGGGTCGTACATCGCGCGGTTCGCCCGCATGAGCGCGCGGACGATGCACTCGGGCGTGGCGGCGTCGTCCTTCAGCACCTGCGTCGGGACGATGTAGACGGAGTACTGGTACTCGGTCAGGACTTCCCACATGTTCGCGAGGACCGTGATCGTGGGCGTCTGCTTCTGCACCGTCTTGATCTGGTCGATGTGCAGGACCGCCGTATCGGTCGTCCCGGTCGCCAGGGCCTGGACGCGCCCGGCGGTCGTCGTGGTGACGAACGTCACGTCCTTGGCCGCATCGAGGCCGGCTTTCTTCAGCACGATCCGCGTCATGACGTCGGCGAACCCGCCCGGCTCTTGCACGCCCATCTTCTTGCCCTTGAGGTCGGCCATGGTCTTGATGCCCGGCCCGACCGCGAACGAGACGTCGACCAAGGGTGCGTACGTGTAGATGATCTTCCGGCTCGGTCGAGGTGCCCGCGAGGTCGATCGCGCCGGATGCGGAGGCGCGGAGCGATCCGACGCCGCCATCAAAACGCACGAGCTCGACCGTCAGATTCTCGTCCTTGAAGTACCCGAACGCGTCCGCGACGTACGGCGTGAGGTGAACGACGTTGGGCGGCGTGACCGGCACCGCGATCGTGATCTTCTTCGCGGCGCAGACCGCCTTCGGCGCCGCCGACGCGGACGCCGCCGCGATGGTGGGCGTCGGGCTGCCGCCTCCTCCGCTGCCGCCTCCACACGCGGCCACCAAGGTCGCGAGAACGAGACCGATCGCCCCAAAACCGCGCGCACGCATATCCGAACTCCTTCTCATTGCTCTCGCTTCAGCCACGGCGCGATACGACCCTCGAGCCACTGCACAAAGCCCATCATCAGGATGCCCATCGTCGCGACGACGATGACCGGCACGAACATGCGGTCGATGCGGAAGACGTTCTCGTAGGAGATGATCAAATAGCCCAGGCCGACGAGGCCGATGAAGAATTCCGCGACGATCATTCCGATCAGTCCACGGCCGATCGCCAAACGGACGCCTGCGAGAACGTACGGCGTCGCCGATGGAAGGATCACGTCGGTCCACAGGCGTCGCTCGCTCGTGTTGAACGACCGAGCCACCTCCATGAGCTGGCGGTCGACGTTGCGGACACCTTGTTGGGTGTTGATGAGGATCGGGAAGACCGCGAACAGCGCGACGGTGGCGATGCGCGGCGGATCGCCCACCGACTTGAACGCCACCGCGATGAGCGGGACGAGCGCGACGGATGGCACCGAGTAGAGCGCCGACACAAGCGGATCGATGGCGTTGTAGACGAAACGCCAGCGTCCCGACGCTACGCCGAGCACGAGCCCGACCGCCAGCGCGACGGCGAGACCGCCGAACAGCTCGCGAAAGCTCTGGCCCATCGCATCCTGGAGCTCACCATTCGCGACGAGCTCGAAGAACGCTCGGAAGATGTCCGAAGGCGGACGAAGGATGAGCTTGTTGAGCGTTGGTCCGAAGAGCTCCCAGACGCCGAGCACTACCGCGATCGCGCCCAGGCGCACGACCCAATCACCAGGCCGGAGTCGGCGCCAGCGGCTCGCGCGGATGGCCACGGCGCGCGTCTCGTCGACCTCGACCCCTACCCGATGGAACGTCATGCCGCGTGCTCCCGTAGCAGGCGCCAGCAATGTTCGCGAAGTGGGATGAAACGCGGATGAGCAATGACGCTTTGCACTGTGCGCGGTCGCGAGATGTCGACCTGGAAGAGCTCGCGCACACGCGCGGGCCGGGCCGAGAGGACCAGGATCCTGTCACCCATGGCTATCGCCTCTTCGATCGAGTGCGTGATGAACACCATCGTCCGGGGCGCGAGCTGGTAGATGCGGAGCAGCTCGTCCTGGAGGATCTCGCGCGTCAGAGCGTCGAGCGATCCGAAGGGCTCGTCCATGAGCAGGATGTCTGGCTCGACCGCGAGAGCGCGCGCGAGGCCGGCGCGCTGTTGCATGCCGCCCGATAGCTGGTTCGGATACGAATGCTCGAAGCCGCGCAGGCCGACCATGTCGATGTACCGCGCCACCCGTTCCTGGATCGTGGCCTTGGGCAGACCGGCGAGCTCGAGACCGTACGCGACGTTCTCCCGCACTCGCTTCCATGGCATCAGGCCGAAGTGCTGAAAGACCATCGCCACTTTGCGGCTGGGCGAGTGCACCTCGGCCCCATCGATGACGACCCGCCCGTCATCGATACGGGCGAGCCCATGCATGCAACGGAGGAGGGTGGTCTTCCCACAGCCCGACGGGCCCAGGATGCAGAGCGTCTCGCCGTCACGCACCGCGAGATCGAGCCCCTCGAATACCGTGACCGCGCCCAAGGCGAACCGCTTCGTCGCGTGCTCGACCGAGATGCGGACAGGCGCGGCCGTCATGCGACCCTCCGCCCCGCGGTCTGGGACGCCGCCGTCGACCCGCGGACCACAAGCTCCGCCGGGAGGCGGACATGCCGGTCGTGTACCGGTTCGTCCTCCAGGAGGGTGATCAGCATCCGCGCTGCGATCGCGCCCATCTCGCGCTGCGGCACCCGGGCGGTGGTGAGTGGAGGATCGAGAAGGCCCACCATCGGGATGTCGTTGATGCCCACGAGCGAGAGATCAGCCGGGACACGTACGCCCATCTCGCGTGCCGCGCGCAGGACGCCGAGTGCCAGGAGGTCGTTCGCGGCGAAGATCGCGGTCGGCGCCACCTCGAGGAGACGCTTCGCCGCGGCATAGCCCGCGTCCTCGGAGTAGGCGACGGCTTCCGCGATCAGCGCCGCCTCCCCGGGCAAGCCATGTGTCCGTAGGGCATCGCGGTAGCCCGCGGCGCGCTCGGCGCCGGTCGTGGTATTGAGGGGACCCGCGATGTGCGCGATCCGCTTGTGGCCGAGATGTACGAGATGGGCGACGATCTCGGCGGCGGCGCGGGCGTTGTCGACCTCGACCGCCGGGTCTTCGACAACGCGTGAGCCGCGATTCACCAACACAAAAGGAAACCGCTCACGGCGCACCGAGGCGAGCGTCGCGTCGGCCATACGGCTCGTGGCGATCAGCAGACCGTCCGCCTGTCGCTCGCGGAGGACCCGAAGCGATGCCTTCTCGCGTTCCGCGTCGTCGTCGGTATTGCAGAGCACGAGCTCGTACCCCCGCTCGCGCGCCGCCTCCTCCGCCCCGCGGATGATCGGCGGGAAGAACGGGTTGGTGATGTCCGGGACGAGCATCCCGAGAGTCCGCGTCCGCCGCAAGCGGAGGCCGCGCGCGATCGCGGACGGCCGGTACTCGAGACGCTCGACTGCGGCCAGGACCCGGCGGCGCGTTTCGGGACTCAGCGGAAGATCGGCCCGGTGCAGAGCGCGTGAGACCGTCGAGGGATGAACACCGGCCAGGCGAGCGACGTCGGTGATTGTGCTGCGAGCTGTCGTCTGATCCCCCAGCGGAAATCGTTTGCAGACGCCGTGGCCGAGGCTAGGACGAGGCTCGCGAGCCGTCAAACCGGCCACAATCGCCGTCGATGCCGACGCCCGCTCATGCCCGCCCGCCGGAGCAGCACGGCCTCCAAATGGTCGGGCACAGCGACCTCGATGGCCGGGGCGATGGGATGCAAGTCATGCGGAATGGCGACGTCCTCTACGTCGGCCATATGGGCGACTTCGGCGTGGGGACAAGCGTCGTCGATATCGCCGATCCCACGCGGCCGACGGTCCTCCGGCAGATCCCGGTGCCGAAGGGAACGCATTCGCACAAGGTGCAGCTCGCCGAGGGGCTCCTGCTCGCGAACCATGAGCAGTACCCCTATCGCGTCGGCGTCCCAGAGAGCACGGGCCTCCTCGTGTACGACGCGACGAAGCCCGCCGACCCGCGACAGATCGGCTTTCTGCCCGTCGACGGATTGGGCGTGCACCGCATCTGGTACGCAGGCGGCAGGTACGCGTACGCCTCGGCGCGTGAGACGGGTTACCGAAATCGCATCCTCATCGTCGTCGATCTCGCGGACCCGACGCATCCGCGCCTTGCCTCGCGCTGGTGGTGGCCGGGACAGCACGACGGCGACGGCGAGCGGCTCGCGGACGACAGCGATGTCAGCGCACATCACGTCATCGTTCGGGGTGACCGCGCTTACGGCGGGTACTTCGACGCGGGCGTGGTGGTGTACGCGGTCAAGGAGGATGGAACGCTCGACCTTGTGAGCTCGCTCTCATGGGCCGAGCGATCGGGAGACCACCCGCACACACACACAGCGTTACCGCTCG
>VBGU01000393.1 GCA_005881085.1 Chloroflexota bacterium
GTGTACCTGTACATCAAGGACGACACGGTCGAGATACGCGACGCGGCGCACCTGTGGGGCCTCGAGGTCATGGACACGGAAGACACGCTCAAAGCCGAGGTCGGCGAGCGGCTCGCGCGCATCTGCGAGATCGGCCCCGCCGGCGAGAACCTCGTGAAGATCGCGGGGATCGTCAACGATTACAAGGACATCGCTGGCCGCGCCGGGCTCGGAGCGGTCATGGGTTCGAAGAGGCTGAAAGCGATCGTCGTGAGGGGCTCGAAGAACGTTCCGCTCGCGGACGCGGCGAAGGTGAAGGAGATCGGGCGCTGGGTCGCGGACACGCTCCAGGAGAACCACTGGACGTTCCACAACTTCGGGACGGGCATGGGCCTCGACGGATACACGAAGTTCGGCGGGATGGCCGTCCGCAACTACGAAGGAGGTCCGTTCGAGGGCGCCGGGGAGATCAGCGCCGAGGCGCTCGTCGAGAAGGGCTATCGCATCAAGATGGAGGCCTGCTGGGCGTGCTCGGTCCGATGCAAGAAGGTCGTGAAGCTCGAGCAGCCGTACCAGGTCGACCCGAAGTACGGAGGCCCCGAGTTCGAGTCGATCGCCGCCATGGGATCCGACTGCGGGATCGGCGACCTCGCCGCGGTGTCAAAGGCGAACGAACGCTGCAACGCGCTGGGCATGGACACGATCTCGTTCGGCGCGACCGTCGCGTGGGCGATGGACCTGCGCCGCCGCGGGATCGTGCCGGAGGCTGAGGTGGACGGGGTGCCTCTCGAGTTCGGCAGCGTTCGAGCGTTGCTCGCGGCCGCTGAAGCGATCGCTCATCGGCGCGGCCTGGGCGATGTCCTTGCGGAAGGCTCGGCGCGCGCGGCTGAGAAGCTCGGCGGCAAGGAGCTCCTCACGACGGTCAAGGGTCTCGAGATCGCCATGCACGACCCCCGGCAACGGACCGAGTTCGGGAAGCAGGTCCGCATCAGCTACGCGACGAGCCCGTCCGGCGGCGACCACATGAACTCGAACCTCCCATCGCGCAGCGCACGCAACACCGTCGGCATGTGCTTCTTCCTGAAGTACGACGATCCCAAGCTCATCGACATCGTGAACGCGGTGACCGGGTGGGGGATGACGACGGCGGAGCTGACCGAGATCGGGGAGCGCTCGCTGACCCTGGCGCGCCTCTTCAACATCCGCGAAGGCTTCGGCGAGGACGACGATCGCCTGCCGACGCAGGTCATGAAGCCGCACGTGTCCGGCGTGCTCTCGAAGGTGCGGCTCGATCCCGACGATCTCGCGGAGCAGGTCCGGCTGTACTACGCGGCCCGCGGGTGGAGCGAGCGGGGCGTCCCTCTTCCGGGGACCCTCGAGTCGCCGAGTACGCGTAGCTCGTACGGCTTCGTGCCGCTACGCGAAGAGGACCTGGAGCTCATCCGCCGCTGGCTCCTCGAGCCGCACGTGAAACGCTGGTGGGACGACGGCGTGAAGGCACCGTACCCGGATGCCGAAATCGACGACTACAAAGCGGCGATCCAGGGCGAGGACCCGACGTACCGCTATCTCGCGTGGATCGATGGAAGACGCGCCGGGATGCTTCAGCACTACCGGATCGCGGATTCGCCTGAGTACGCCGCGGCGCTCGCGCTGGGCGAGGACGCCATCGGGGTCGACCTCTTCATCGGCGAGGCCGACTTGGTTGGCCACGGTCACGGGCCGGCGATGCTCCGTCAGTTCCTGCGCGAC
>VBGU01000068.1 GCA_005881085.1 Chloroflexota bacterium
TCGATGACGTCGTATCCAAATCCGCGCGCTGCGAGGAAGGCGTGGATCTTGCGCTTCCGCTCGCGAGGTTCGAGCGATTCCCAGCGCCTCAGCTGGCGCGCGATCGCGCGTCGCGCTCGGTCGCCCTCGCTCTCAGCGGGCAGGTCCCCAAGTGCCGCATCGATGGTCTCGCGTGCCACACCTTTACTCGTGAGCTCGCTCACGAGCGCGCGATCACCCTTCGGCCGGAACCGCGAGCGCTGCTCGACCCAGTACTTGGCGAAATCGAGATCATCGACGTAGCGCTGCGCGCGGAGCTTGTCGATCGCGCCGTCGATGGCTTCGTCGTCGTAACGCTTGCCGCGCAGGTGACGACGGATCTCGCCCACGCTGCGCGGCCGGCTCGCGAGGAACTCGACGGCAGCCTCGTACGGGCTGCCGAGCGGCTTCGCCTGGGAGCTAGCTTTCCTCACCGTTCGGACTGCTCGTCTCGTTTCCCGCGACGAGGCTGCGCTCGCGCACCTTCGTGTCGATCTCGGCGGCGACGTCCGCGTGATCGCGCAGGAACTGCTTGGCGTTCTCGCGGCCCTGCCCGATGCGGGTCTTGCCGTAGTTGATCCACGCGCCGGATTTGTCGAGGATGCCGGTCGTGATGCCCATATCGATGAGCCCACCCTCGCGCGAGATGCCCTCGTTCGCCAGGATCTCGATCTCGGCGATGCGGAAGGGCGGCGCGACCTTGTTCTTCACGACCTTGACCTTCACGCGCCGGCCGATGACCACGTCGCCCTGCTTGATCGGCTCGATCGGCCGGATGTCGATGCGGATCGAGGCGTAGAACTTCAGCGCGCGGCCGCCGGAGGTCGTCTCGGGATTCCCGAACATTATTCCGATCTTCTCGCGCAGCTGGTTGATGAAGATCACCGTCGTCTTCGTCTTGGAGATCGTCCCGGTGAGCTTGCGGAG
>VBGU01000069.1 GCA_005881085.1 Chloroflexota bacterium
CAGGTCTCTTTTTCCTTGCGTTTCGGCTTCACGATCTCGAAGGTCATGGGCTGGACCGGTTGCGCCACGCCCTTCTTCTTCAGCTCTCTTTCGAGCTGCTCTTTGGACTTCTTTTTCTCGTTCTTCTTCTTGGTATCGCCTCGACCCGACGGCATCGGTCCCTCCATAAACCCCGCGGGAAGCTTCGCGGGACCGATCGAGCATAGCGTGACCGGAGCGGCCAGACTGGTCGAACATGCCCGCCCGCCCGCGAAGGCCGTCCGCGCGAGTCGCCACCCGCACCGGAGACGGCGGCGAGACCTCGCTCTTCGGCAAGGAGCGCGTTCGCAAGACCGATCCCCGGATCGAGGCGCTTGGCGACCTCGACGAGACCCAGGCCGCGATCGGCCTCGCGCGATCGCTCGCGCCGCGATCGAGCCTCGGCCGCCAGCTTCTCGAGCTGCAGCGCGGCCTGTATCTGCTGATGGCGGAGGTCGCCACTCCGCAGGGCAATCTTGGTCGCTTGAAGGAGCGCCTCGACGGCGCGGCCGTGGCCCGGCTCGACGAGGTCCTCGAAACGCTCAAGAAAAGCACGCCGATAGAGGGGCGATTCGTCATCCCCGGCGAGAACCGCATCGCCGCAAGCCTCGACCAGGCCCGGACGGTCGCTCGCCGGGCGGAGCGCCACGTCGTCGAGTGCGTCGACGGGGGTTACGTCTCGGGGGATGTTCTCCTGCCCTGGCTGAACCGGCTCTCCGACGTCCTCTTCGTGCTGGCTCGCGCCAGCGAACGCGTCCCTCGCGCTCAGCGGTGAGCAACCGCGAAAGCGCGTGGCTCGACGTCGCGCCCTGGGGCATCACGCCTCGGGTGGCGGAGCGCCTTCGGGCGACCGCTCTGGAGGTCGCCCGCGAGTGGGGTGTTCCCCTCGGCGAGCGCTTGACCGCGGGTCGGTTCTCGTACGTCGCCTTCGCCGGCGACGACGCGGTCCTCAAGGTCGTTCCGGTCGAGGACGATGAAGCCGATCACGAGGCGGATGCCCTGGCGCTCCTGGCCGGCGACGGCGCGGTGCGCCTGTTGCGACACGACAGAGCGCGTCGGGCGATCCTCATCGAGCGAGCGCGTCCCGGATACGACGTGTCGGGCCTGTCGGAGCACGAGGCGATCCGCATCGCGATCGCCGCCACGAAGAAATTCTGGAGCGTGACGGCCACGCGCGGAACCCCATTCCGTTGGATCGGCGACCACGTGCCGCGCTGGCTGGACAACGCGGGCGATCACTATCTCGTGCGTCAGGCGAAGGAGATCTACGCAACGATGAGTCCGAGCGACACCACGCTCGTTCACGGCGACTTCCACCACCACAACCTGCTGAACAATGATGACCGTTGGGTCGTGATCGACCCAAAGCCGATGGTTGGCGAGCCTGAGTTCGACGTCGCGACCTTCCTGTGGAATCCCATCGGCCACCAGCCGACGAGGGAATCGGTCGAGCGCTGGATCGGCGCGTTCGCGGACGCCGGCCTTGACGCGAACCTCCTCCGGAAGTGGGCGATCGTGCGTGGGACGTATCAGGGACTGCCGCTGTCGCAGGGCCTGACCGACGAGACGTCCCCGCAGCTCAGGGTGGTGCGCGCGCTCCTCTAGGCATCGCCCTCCGCGGCCCTTTCGACACCGGGCGATCGGCCGCGGGGGCGCAGACTCGCGTCGTGCGGAGGGTCATGGCGATCGTCTTCGTGGCTCTGGCGCTCGCTGCCGCGGGCGGCGCCTACGCGTGGAGCGAGCTCGTTCCGGGTCCGCCGATGACCATCGCGATCGTCCCCGCGGACGACGTCGTGATCGCGCCGACGGCCCAGTTCCAGTTCGCCTCGGACATTCGCGATGCGCGGAACCGCGTCGTCGGGATGAAGCCCGCGTGGACCTCCGAGGCGTCAATCGACGATCGCGGCCTCTTCACGGCGCCCGATCGGGCCGGCGTCTACTTCGTGCAGGCCGCGATCGGCGAGCTCGCCGCGACTGCGAAGATCACGGTCAAGCCCGGCACGCCGCGGACCGTACGGGTCCTGCCGACGACCGCGAGTGTCAAACCGCGTGACACCGTGCCGTTCTCCGGGAGCGCATTCGACGAATGGGGCAACAACGTCCCGATCACGCCGACGTGGCGCGTGACCGCGGGGAACGGCACGATCGACGAGCAGGGCATCTTCATGGCCGGCGGGTCCGGCGTGTCGACCATCACGATAGACGTCGAGGGGATCACGAGTTCCGCGACCGCGACGGCGCAGTGCGTGCCGCCGCGAACCGAGACTGCCGGCGGCCTGACGTTCACCGTTGTGTGCGGCACGAACGCCGACGTCTGGCTCAATGGCAATGGATTGGACGGGGCGAGCGTCACGAAGACGATCGACCAGGCCGTCGTCGCGGTCGAGGCCTCATTCGGCCGTTCGCTCCGGCACCGGCTGAACGTCAATGTCTTCGCCACCAAGGCGGGTTTCGACATCGGCCTCAAGCAAGTGCTCCGTGTGGAACCGACGCCGCTCGAGGAGGGCGTCTTCATCCCGCCCGCGATCGTCGCGATCGACTGGAGCGGGAGTGACGCTCCCGAGGCGATCGCCCGCCACGAGATCACGCATCTCGTCGTGGACGAGGCGGCCGGCCGTCGCGTGGCGGTACCTTTCTGGCTCCACGAAGGCCTGGCGACGGTGAACGAGTTCCCGGTCAGCGCGGATGGCGCGCTCCGCAGTCGGTATTGCACCGCCTCCGCGGCGAAGGTAAGCCAAATGCCAACGCTCTCATCGATCGCCACCGGCGCCGGATGGCGCGCCTACGTGAACGACGTCGGCGCCGACGCCTACTACCTTGCGGCGCAGGTCGCTTTGTTCGTGGTGTCCGACGCCGGCGGCGAATCGAAGTTGCTCGATAAGATCGGCGGGGGCCTGCCGATCGAGAGCGCGTATGAGGCGGCGAGCGGAAAGTCGTTCGAAACGTTCACATCGGAGCTCAGCGACCGCGCGCTCGCCCTGGCCGACGGCTATCCCGGGATCGCGACCGCGACTCGCCAATCGGACGGCGGCAGCGTCTACGTCCTGTACGGACAACCGCCGGACACTCGCATCAGCGTGAACATCGCCAACGCGCGCTTCGGAGGATCCAACTCGCCCACGACGAACCGCTACGGATGCTCGACGGGTCTTCTCGGCAGCTCCTGGCCGCGAGGGACATACACGGTCACGCTGACCGGACCGGCCGGCCGTGCGACCGCGACCTTAGTTCGCTAACGCAGCCAGGGCGGCGCTTCCCAGCGATCCGGGAGCACGGTGACCTTCACCGGCATTTCAGCGGCAGTCTCCGAGACTGACTGGATCTGATTGATCAGCATCGGTCCGTACGGGCAGAACGGCGTCGTGAGCACCATCTTGATCTCGGCCTCTTCGGGCGTGAACACGACCTCCCGGATGAGGTCGAGGTCGATCACCGAAAGCCCGATCTCGGGGTCGAGCACCGATTGCAACGCGTTCAGGATCTTCTCTTGCTTCTCGGCCTCGGCCACGACGGGGGTCGTTTTCTTCTCTTCGCTGACTTTCTCTTCGGTCACGGGGTTCTCCTTTTACCGCCGAGCCCAGGCCACAAAGCTCAGGACCACGGTCAGCAGAACGCTCAGCACTAGCGATGTCGCGATCGGTGCGTAGATCGTCCACCCGTCCCCGCTGACCCGAATGTCACCGGGCAGGCGTCCGACGAGTGGGACTCGATCAGCCACGACGAGCAGGACCCCAATGCCTAGGATCACCGCGCCGATCAGGACCAGAAGGCGACCGAACTGAGCGAGCTCCATCGGCATTAATTGTCTCACCTCAATGTCACCAGAAGGATCCGATCGTCATCGGCGGCCGGCACGCCGCGGCCGTCACGGTTTGAGGTCAGCACGAGGAATTCGCCGCTCGCGATCTCAAACACATCGCGTAAGCGGCCATATCGATTGGTCAGCAGCTTCTCCTGAAAAAGGACCGTGCGCCCATCCGGACCGAACACGACGCGGTGGAGGTGCTGACCGCGGAGCGTCGCGAAGAGGAACGAGCCGCGAAGCGGTCCCGGCTTCGTCGCGAAGGCCGCGCCGGACGGGGCCCACGTTTCTACGCGTCCGCTGTCGATGAGTGGATCGCGGAAGCGCGGGTCGTTGGGCGTTCCGCGCACCGTCGGCCACCCGTAGTTGCCCCCAGCGACGATGAGGTTGACCTCGTCATTGCAGCAGTCAGGAAACAGATTGGACGGGCCATGCTCGGTCTCGTATAGAACGGCGGTATCCGGCTGCCACGCGACGCCCTGCACGTTGCGGTGCCCCAGCGACCACACGGCGGAGCCGGGCGTCGGGTTGTCCGACGGGATGGACCCATCCTTGTTCAACCGCAGGATCTTCCCGGCGAGGCTGCTCGCGTTCTGCGCGTTCGCCCCGTCCTCGGCGTCGCCGGTCGTCACGTACAGCTTTCCGTCGGGGCCGAACTTGACGCGACCGCCGTCGTGATCGTTGTTGCCGGGGATCCCGTCCAGCACGACGGTCTCTTCCACGCCGCGATCGTTCGCATCGCGCATACGGACAACCTTGTTGCGGGTGATGCCGCCTGAAGCGGCGTAGCTGTAATAGAGGTAGACGAAGCCGTTGCTCGCGAAGTTCGGGTCGAGCGCGATCCCGAGCAGACCCTTCTCGCCGTCGCTACTGGTACTGGCGGGGAGCGTGGCCCACGGATCCGCGCGAAGACCGCCGCCCGGTCCGAGCTGCACGATGCGCACGCGTCCGGGGCGCTCGGTGACGAAGAGCCGCCCATCGGGCGCGAGATCGACCGCCCATGGTGCTCGCAATCCCGACGCGACCAGCTGCACGTTCTCGACGACCGCCGGCCCGATGCGTGGCGACGGCGTCGGTGTCGGACTCGCTGTCGGCGGCGGTGGGGTCGTCGGGATCGGAATATTTGTGATCTGAGGCGATGTCGTCGATGCCGGCGGCGCAATGCACGAGACGAGCAGGAAGGTGATGAGGATCGCGGCGCGGCGGGTGGCACGGCGAAGCAGGTCGCTCACGAGCCGCGGGTGCCCCGGGGACCCGGTCACGCGACCGCGAAGCGGTCGCGGACGACCGGGGAGGGTGCGGCGAGGGAGCGAGTGCGGAGCCGGGACAGGACCCGCCGCGACTCCCGAGCGAAAATCACACGCGAGCCGCACGCCATTCGGAGAGTTGCTGCGCAGGCATCGGCTCCGCGATGAGAAAGCCCTGAGCGCTCGAGAATCCGATCTCGGCGAGCATCGCCCACGTCGCTTCGTCCTCGACACCGACGGCCGTCGCCTCGATGCCCCGCCCGCGGGCCGCACTGACGACGGCGCGGACGTAGTCGAGCGCGCGGTGGTCGCGGCCCATGCGCGACACGAGCCCGCGACTGACCTTCACGATGTCGACGGGAAACCTCTCGAGAACATGCGCGTCTTCATCGCTTGCATCGTCGAGCGTGACCCGGATGCCCTTCGCGCGCATGAGCTCGAGGATCGGTATCGGCGGATCGGGGTCGCGCGCGAGCGCGCGCGACGAGACCTCCATGATCAGCTGCTCCGGGCCACCCGCGACCTTCAGGGTGAGCTCGGTGTAGCGGCGGAAGTGCGGGTCGTGAAGGTTGTCGACCGACAGGTTCACCGCGACGGTGAGCGCTGAGCCATCCCGCCGCCAGACGTTCGCCTGGAGGAGCGCCTCCCGCAGGACCCAGAACGTGAGCCGCCGGATGAGTCCGGTCGCCTCCGCCTCGGGAATGAACTCGAGCGGAGAGACGAGACCGCGCTCGGGGTGGCGCCAACGCACCAGCGCCTCGACACCGGTGAGCCGGCGACTTGGAACTTCGACCATCGGCTGGTAGTGAAGGACGAGCTCGTTCTCCCTGATCGCGCGCTCCAGCTCGAAGCGCTTCACCCCTGTCCGTCCCAGAGCGTGCCGTTCTTCGGCACGTCCAGGCCGAGGTGCCGGTACGTGCGTTCCGTCGCGACGCGGCCGCGGGGGGTGCGCTTGAGGTACCCCTCCTGCAGAAGGTACGGCTCGTACACGTCCTCGATCGTCTCGGCATCCTCACTCACCGCGGCAGCGAGTGTCTCGAGTCCGACCGGACCGCCGCCGAACTTGTCCGTGATCGCCCGGAGGAGACTGCGGTCGCGGTCATCGAGGCCCGCGTCGTCCACCTCGAGCGCGGCGAGCGCTTCACGCGCGACGGGCAGGGTGACGTTGCCGTCGTGGCGCACCTGGGCGTAGTCGCGCACCCGCTTCAGCCAGCGGTTCGCGATCCGCGGCGTTCCCCGCGCGCGCAGGGCGATCTCGTGCGCGGCCGCGGGGTCGATCTCGACCTTCAGGATGCGCGCGGACCGGTGCACGACGCGCTCCAGCGCTTCGGGCTTGAAAAGATCGAGGTGGTAGATCGCGCCGAACCGATCACGAAGCGGCGCGGAGAGACGGCCGATCCGCGTCGTCGCCCCGACGAGCGTGAACCGCGGCAAGGGCAGCCGCAGCGTGCGCGCGCCCGGGCCCTTCCCAAGGATGATGTCCAGATGGAACTCTTCCATCGCCGGGTAGAGGATTTCCTCGACCACGCGCGGGAGGCGGTGCACCTCGTCGATGAACAGCACGGCGCCGTTCTCGAGATTCGTGAGGATCGCGGCGAGATCGCCGGCCCGCTCTATGGCCGGGCCGCTCGTGATCTTTATCGGTACGCCGAGCTCGTGGGCGATCACATTCGCCAGTGAGGTCTTCCCCACTCCCGGCGGACCGTAAAGGGCGATGTGCTCGAGGGTCTCGCGGCGTGCTTTCGCGGCTTCGATGATGATGCGAAGCTGCCCTTTGACCTTGTCCTGGTTGATGTATTCATCGTCGGAGAGGCGCTGTGGCCGCAGCGAGGCCTCGAGCGAGCGCTCCTCGCCCGGTTGTGCGATCGGCGCTGCGTCGCGCGCCTTGCGCTCGGCCTTCACCGCGGCCAGGAACTGACGAGGCTGGCGATGCGCTCCGCCGCGTTGTCGAGAGGGACCATCTCGGACTCGGATGCGCTCCGGAGCTTGAGCTCGGCCGCGTTCTCCTTCAGATTTCGCTTGCTGACGGTGACGCGGAGCGGGATGCCGATGAGATCGGCGTCCG
>VBGU01000070.1 GCA_005881085.1 Chloroflexota bacterium
TCAGCGACTTCCTTCTGGTTCCGGTGAAGGGCCTCGGCCCGGGTGGCGACCTACGCGCCGGGGTCGAGGCCGCTGCGGCTCTCGTGCCGCGGCTCCGCGCGCTCGCGTCGTAGGTCGTCTCGTCACGCGAGACGACATCGCGCATGCTGGCAGGGAAGCTCCGCGGCGGTGCGCTGTCAAACCGCGCGGCGATACACTCGGCGAACATGACGGTCGTCGGGCAGCGCGTCCGCGCGATCGGTTGGGACGCGCGCACATCCGGGACCGATGCGTACGCGGGCGACCTGCCGATGGAGGGCGTTCTCGTCGGCCGGATCCTTCGGTCACCCTATCCGCATGCCAAGATCGCGCATCTTGATGCCGCGAAAGCGAAAGCGATGCCGGGCGTGCGCGCCGTCATCACCGCCGCCGACTTCCCCAAGGGCGCGCGCTACATCCACAGCGGCGGCGAAAAGTCCGACCGCGCGCCGCTCGCCGAGCACGTGGTGCGCTACGTCGGCGAAGAGGTCGCGGCCGTCGCGGCCGACACGGAGGAGCAAGCCGATCGCGCGCTCGCCGCGATCGATGTGAAGTACCGGCGTCTGCCGGCGCCGCTCACGCTCGACCAGGCGCTCGCGCCGGGCGCACCGCGTTTGCACGAGCGAAAGCACGGCGAGCCCAACGTGTCGTTGCACGACCAGGGCTCGTGGGGAGACGTGGAGCTCGGCCGGCGCGAGGGCACCCTGTCGGCGGGCGGGACCTACTGGTATCCGCGCGTCGCGCACGCGGTGATGGAGCAGAACATCTGCATCGCGCGCTGGGACGCGGAGCGGGAGCGCTTCGAGCTCTGGACCTCGACACAGGCGCCGCACTTCGTGGTGAACGAGCTTGCGCACGTGTTCGGGCTCCGGCGCGAGCAGGTGATTTGCCGCGAGGTCGCGGTCGGCGGAGGGTTCGGCTCGAAGTCGAAGGTGTCCGAGCACGAGGCCCTCGCCGCGGCGCTGGCGCGCGCGAGCGGCCGGACGGTGAAGGTCGCGCTCACACGCGAAGAGGAGTTCGCCGACACGAAACCGCGCCACGCGTTCCGGGTGAGGTTCGAGGCCCGCGCCGATCGTGCGGGCCGGATCCGCCTGTTCGAGGCGCGCATCGACGTCGACAACGGCGCGTACAACCACTTCGGTCCGTCGGTCATGAGCGTCGGGGTCAAGACGCTCGGCTCCATCTACATGCCGGATGGCGCGGCGTGGGACGCGCGCCTCGTGGACACCGCGCTCACGCCGGGCGGGCAGTTCCGCGGCTACGGCAGCCCGCAGACCTCTTTCGCGCAGGAGAGCGCGGTCGACGAGCTCGCCGAGAAGTTACGCATCGACCCGCTCGAGTTCCGCCTCCGCAACGCGAACCAGCCGGGCACGACGACGCTGTGCGGCGCCCGCCTCGTGACCGCGCGGCTCGACGACTGCCTCGTCGCGGTCCGGGACGCGATCGGCTGGGACGAGAAGAAGCGCGTTCGCAAGAGGGACCGCGGCGTCGGCGTCGCGGCCGCGATGCACGGGAGCGGCTCGTACGCGATCCCCGGCTCCAACACGAGCATGGCCGCCATCGACCTCTACGCCGATGGGCGCGCGCGGGTGCGGTTCGGGGGCGCCGATGCCGGGACGGGCCAGCGCACGATCCTGGCGCAGATCGCCGCGGAGGAGCTCGGCCTCGCCTACGAGCGCGTCGAGGTGCTCTCGATCGACAGCGAGCGCACCCCGATCGATCAGGGCGCGTGGTCCTCGCGTGGAACGCACATGACCGGGCACGCCGTGCGCAAGGCCGCGCGCGAGCTCGCGGAGCGCGTGCGGAAGGGCGACGCGGCACCGACCGGAGGCGTCCTCACGCACGAGGCCTCGTACACCGACGAGGTCATGGAGGCGCCCGGCTCGAGCAAGACGCCGAACTTCTCCGCGACCTACACGTTCGCCGCCCACGCGGTCGAGGTGGAGGTGGACCGCGACACGGGCCGCGTGCGGATCCTCGACTACGTCGCCGCCCACGACATCGGGAAGGCGATCAACCCGACCATGGTCGAGGGCCAGATCATCGGCGGCATCGCGATGGGTCTCGGCGCCGCGCTCGGCGAGGAGCTCATCTACGAGGAGGGACGGCTGGTGAACCCCGCCTACCTCAATTACGCGCTGCCGCGAGCCGCCGATCTGCCGCGCATCCGGCCGATCCTGATCGAGGAGGGCGACCCCGGCGGTCCATACGGCGCGAAGAGCATCGGCGAGCTCAGCGTCATTCCGGCCGCGCCCGCGGTCGCGAACGCGATCTACGACGCCGTCGGGGTGCGCATCCGCGAGCTTCCGATCACGCCGGACAAGATCCTGCGTGCCCTCCGAGCGTCGGAGGGCCGGCGGGCGCGCCGTCACCGGATCTGGGCGCGGCCGGACCGGTGGCAGATCGAGCTCGTGCGCCGCGCGTACCCGCTCGGGCTGCACTGGGTCCTCGACCGGATCGGGACGCGGTTCGCGAAGCGGCTCGCGCGGCGCCCGATCGCTTCGGTGGACGCGCCGGGTTCGCTCGACGCCGCGTATGCCACGCTCGGTCCCGATACGACCGTGGTCGGCGGCGGCAGCGACGTGCTGCTGCAACGGCGGCAGAACCTCATCGCGCCGTCGCGCATCGTCTCGCTTGCGGAGATCGAGGCGCTCGCGGTGCTTCGCACCGCGGCGGACGGAGCGATCGAGGTCGGCGCGGGCGTCACGCTCGCGCGTCTCGCGCGGGAGCTCGCGCAAAGCGTTCCGCTCGTCGCCGAAGCGGTGGCCTCGATCGCCTCGCCCCAGGTGCGTGCGGTCGCGACGGTCGGCGGCAATCTCGTGCAGGCGAAACGCTGCTGGTTCTTCCGGACCGGCTTCGATTGCTACAAGCGCGGCGGCGCCACGTGCCCGTGCTACGCGGTTCAGGGCGACCATCGCTTCTATCACGCCGCGGTCGGCGCGCACCGTTGCCAGGCCACAACACCGTCGGATCTCGCCACCGTGCTGCTCGCGCTCGACGCCGACGTCGTCATCGGCCATCAAGGCGGCGAGCGCGTCGTCCCGATCGCCTCCTTCTATACCGGGCCGGGGGAGACCGTCCTTGGCGCGAGCGAGCTCGTCCTCCGCGTCCGCGTCCCGAAGGCGGCCGCGGCGCGGCGCGCGGCATTCGAAAAGCTCGGGCTCTGGCAGGGAGATTTCGCGGTCGCTTCCGCGGCCGTCGCCGCGGCGATCGACGCGGATGGACGCTGGCGCGACGTCCGCGTCGTCCTTGGGGCTCTCGCCCCGACGCCGTGGCGCGCGACCGCGACCGAGGCGCTCCTCGAGGGCCAGGTGGTCACGCCGGATGCGCTCCGGCGCGCGCTCGACAAAGAGCTCGATCGCGTCGGCCATCCGCTCGAGCGCAACGCGTGGAAGCTCGACGCCGCCGCGGGTCTCGCGGCGAAGGCCGCTCTGCGTCTTTTGTCCGACCGATGACGGTCGTGGCTCGCGACCTCGAAGCGCGGCTCGTTCGCGCGAGGTCCGAGGTGCGCGAGGACAAAGTCCTTGAGGTCCTCGGCGTACTCATGAAGCGGGCCAGCCCACCCGGTCGCGAGCGGGCGCTCGCTGAGGACATCGCCAACTGGGGCACGCGTGGCGGCGGCGACGTCGCGTGGGAGGTAGATCCACTCGACGAAGCCAGCGCGAACCTTCTCGCGCGCTCGGTGCTCGGCGACGCGCCCGAGCTCGCGGTGTACAGCCACCTCGACACGAGCCTGGTCGGCGAGGCCAGCGGCGACTTCGCGATCACCGGCGAGCTCGGCGCTACCGCGCCCTTCTCATTCGCCGCAGAGGACCGGATGCTGCGCGGCTTCGGGGTGGGGATCGCGAAGGCGCCGTCGGCGGCCGCGATCGTGTCCTTTCTTTGCGCCGCCGGCGCGCTGCGCGAGCTCGGGGTCCCGCATCGCCTGACCCTTCTCCTCGCGGCCGGCGGAACCCACCGTGCGACACCATCGGACACGCCGGCAGCCGCCGAGCGCTTCGGCCGCGGCGTCGCCCATGCGCTCGGCGGCGCGTGGCGGCCGGCCGCGGTGCTGAACGTGAAAGGCGGGCCGCGGGGGGTCCTGCACGAGGAGCCGGGCGCCGCGTACCTGCGTGTGCGCCTGCGCGCGCGCTGGACAGCCGCGCTCGTCCGGGCGTCCGTCGCGCCCGAGGGCGGACTGGTGCGGCACGCCGGTACCGTTCTCGACGCCATCGAGACGTGGCGCGAGTCCTTCTTGCGCTCGCACCCGCCCGCGGGCCAGCTCGCCAACGAGATCGTGATCGGTGCCATCCGCGGTGGGACGGCGGCGAAGGCGGATCTCATTCCGGGCCTGCTCGAGGTGTCCGTATACGCGATCCTACTTCCGAGCGAGGATCCGGCGCGCGTCGCGCGCGAGCTCGAGGCCCACGTGCGCGGCCGCGTTATCGATCTCCCGGAACGCCCGAGCGTCGAGGTCGAGGTCTACGCGTCGGCGCCGGGAGGGACGACCGACCCGGCGAGCGAGATCGTGCGCCTCGCGAACGACGCGTGGCTCGCGTTCGTCGGGTCCGACCCCAGGGCCGTGACCGGATGGACCGGCGCGACCGATGGAGCGGTCTTCCGAGCCGCCGGGATCCCGACCGCCCGCATGGGCGCGGCCATCAAGCGCGACGGGACGGATCCGCGAATCGAGATCGTCTCGATGGACGATCTCATCGCGCTCGCCCGCGCTCACGTCGACGTCATGGTCCGCTACTTCGCGACGCGATCGAGCGCGGCGTGAGCGGCGACGGGCAGGCGCATGCCGAACGTATCGTCGGCGCGCTCCTCCGCGCCGGCGTCGAGATCGCGGCGAGCCTTCCCGACAGCTGGCTGTCGCCGCTCATCGAGCGCATCAGCAACGAGCCGAAGATCAGGCACATTCGCGTGACGAGAGAGGACGACGGCGCGGGGGTATGCGCGGGCGCGTCGCTCGGTGGGAAACGCGCGGTACTCGTCTGTCAGAACGCCGGCCTGCTGCTGTCCGCGAACGCGCTCGCCGGCTACGCGCATCACCATCAGCTGCCGTTCCTCGTCCTGGCCGTGTACCGAGGCTCGTACGAGGACCGCTTCTACTACCAGATGTACAAAGGGCTCGTCACCGAGCCCGTTCTTGATGCGCTTCGGATCCCGTTCCACGTCGTCGATCGCATCGAAGACGTCGCCATCGTTGAGGAAGCCGCGCGCGAGGCGTCGCTCGCCCGCCGGCCGGTCGTCGTGCTGCTGCGGCGCGCCGCGCTGCTCGGCGACGCGAAGGCTTCCTGATGCGCCGCTCCGTCGCGGCCCGGCTCATGCGCGAGCGTCTGGCCCCGTCCGACGTCGTGGTGTGTGGCCTCGGGTCGACCGCGCGCGCGTGGCGCGAACAGAACGCGCCGCACCCCACCTACTACGCGTCGGATCCGATGGGCATGGCCCCCGCGCTCGCCCTTGGCCTCGCGCTCGCGCGTCCGGATCGGCGCATCGTGCTGCTGGAAGGGGACGGCGATCTCGCGATGAACCTCGGCGTGCTGATCACGATCGCGGGCGCGGCGCCGGCCAACCTCCGCGTCGCGGTGTTCATCAACGACCGGTACGAGACGGGCGGCGGCCAGCCGCTCCCGAACGCCGGGCGCATCTCGTACGTGACGCTCGCGGCCGGCGCCGGCTGGCCCTGGACCGGCGAGGCGCACGACGAGGCGCAAGCGGCGAGGCTTTTCGCGGCGCTGCTCGAGCTCCCGCAGCTTGGGCTCGTGGCGGTCCACGTCGACGCCGAGGAGTCGCCGTATCCGCCGGGTCCGGGGCCGACCTCGCAGGCCGAGGACCGCGCGCTCTTTCAACGGAGGCTGTCGGATGAGCGCTGAGAAGATAGGTTCCCTCACGCTCCTCCGCGGAGGCCATCTCTTCGACCTCGATCGCCCGTTCGAGGTCGGCGACGTGCTCATCGAGGACGGCGCGATCTCGCGTGTCGGCGGGACCATCGAAGCGGCGGGCGCGCGGGTGATCGACGCGACCGGGATGATCGTGATGCCGGGTCTCGTCAACGCGCATACGCACTCGAACCAGTCGATCGAGAAAGGGCTGTGCGACGCGTTGCCGCTCGACGCGTGGATGGTCGTGGCGAGCTACGGCGGCGCGGGCGCGGCGCTCGGCCCGAGAGACCTCTACATCTCGACGATGGTGGGCGCGCTCGAGATGCTCGCCACCGGAACGACGGCCGTGCTCGACTGTCCGCGCAGCCCGCAGCAGTGGTTCGACGAGGGCATGGACCAGATCATGTCCGCCTATGTCGACGTCGGCATGCGCGCGAACGTCGCCGCGCAGTACAGCGATCTCGACTTCTTCGATTCGCTCCCGATGGCGCTCATTGGCGAAGAGCGCCCGCGCGCGCGCACGGGTACGGTCCCCGAGCTGCTTGGACGCGTCGAGCCGTTCCTAGAGCGATGGCGTGGACGGCACCCGCGACTTCACCCGATGCTCGGACCCTCGTCGCTGCCGCGGTGCTCGGTCGAGCTGTTCAAGGGATCGCTCGACCTCGCCGCACGCCACGGAGTGGGACTCCACACGCACCTCCTCTCGGCGAAATCGCAGGTCCCGGTCGCCGGGGCGCGCTACGGCGGATCGACCGTCGAGTTCCTCCGCGAGATCGGCGGGCTGCGGTCGTGGACGTCGTTCGCGCACGCGATCTGGCTCGACGAAAAGGAGATCGGCGTCCTCGCGGCGTCGGAAGCGGGCGTGGTCCACAACCCGGTGAGCAACCTGAAGCTTGGCGCGGGCGTCGCGCCGGTCCCCGCGATGCTGCGTGCGGGCGTCCCGGTCGCTCTCGGCACGGACGGCGCGAGCAGCAACGACAGCCAGAACATGTTCGAGACGCTGAAGGCTGCCGCGCTCGTGCAGCGCCCGATCGTGCCCCAGGACCAGTGGCCGACGGCGCTCGACAGCTTGCGGATGTGCTGGGACGGCGGCGCGCGCGCCCTCGGCCAAAAGATCGGCCGGCTCGCGGCCGGCTTCCGTGCGGACGTCGTCCTGCTGAAGACCGGGGATCTGCGGCTCGCCCCGAAGCAGCAGATCGCCAACCAGCTCGTGTACGCCGAGCTCGGACGGTCGGTCGACACGGTCCTCGTCGACGGGGAGGTCGTCGTGCGTGGCGGGCAGGTCACGAAGGTGGATGCCGACGCCATCCGAGGGGAGGCGCAGCGTCTCATCGACGGGATCTGGAGCAGCCTGCCGGCGCGAGACGCGCGGTTCGCGGAAGTGAGCCCGACGCTCGAGCGCCTCGAGCGGGAGGTACGCTCGCTCGCTCTAGGGTTCAGTCGCTTCTGCGGTTAGACGCGTCCTTGAAGTTCAGCGTCGCGCTCCCGACCTCGTACGAGGGACTCGGCTACCCGGTCGGGTTCGTGCCCGATGGATCGACCTTCGTGCGCCTCGCCCGCGCGGCCGAGGCGCTCGGGTATGACGGCGTGTGGGCGAACGACCATCTCGTCACGCCGCGCTTCCTGCGCGACTCCCCGGACGGCGCGCCTCGTTTCTACGACCCGCTCCTCGTTCTGGCTCAGATCGCCGGAGGCACACACCGGATCCGGCTCGGCACCGCGGTCATCGCCCTGCCCCTTCGCGATCCGCTCGCGCTCGCCAAGCAGGTGACCACGGTCGACGTGCTCTCGGACGGCCGTTTGACGCTCGGGGTCGGGGCCGGCGCGTACCCGGAGGAATTCGCCGCGGTGCATCCGGAACGGAGCGCCGCCGACCGCAGCGCGACCTTCACCGAGAACCTCGCGGCGCTGCGCCAGCTCCTCGACGAGGGAGGCGGCTCGTACCACGGGCGCTGGGTCCGCTTCGACGACGTCGAGCTTTCACCCGCGCCCGCGCAGCGGCCGTTCCCGCTCTACATCGGCGGACATACCGAGCGGGCGATCGAACGCGCGGCGCGCTGGGGCCAGGGCTGGATGCCCGGCTGGCGACCCATCGCCGAGCTGCGCGAGTGGGTCGTCCGACTCCGTGAGCGCGTCGCGGAGCTCGGGCGCCGCCCGAATTCGGTCGAGGTCGCGCCGGAGGTGAGCGCGATGATCGCGACTCGCCACGAGGAGGCGCTCCGCCGGTACGAGGCGAGCCGCTTTGCGCGTCACCGCCGTTCGCGCGACCCGGCGAAGCGCGACCCCGCCCTGATGACCCTGTCGAATCTGGTCGGCAGTCCGGAGGCAATACTTGAGCGTCTCGCCGAGTTCGCCGACGCCGGCGTCGATCACTGCGCTGCCATGGCGTTCCCGGCCGAAACGGTCGACGAGCTCCTCGATCAGTGGGGGCTTTTCTCCGCGGAGATCCTGTCGCGAGTGCGCACGTGAGCTCAGTCCGGAACGAGCCGCAGCCTTGTGTAGATCTCGCGCGTCGCTTTGGAGAAGTTGAGCGTGTAGAAGTGCAACCCCGGCACGCCCGCGGTGAGCAGGTCACTGCAGAGCTCGACAGCCACGTCGATCCCGCGCTTGCGTATCTCCTGCGGATCGTCCCCGCCCGCCGTGATTCGCTTGACGATGTCGTCGGGGACCGCGTAGCCGGAGAGCTGGGCCATATGCAGCACCGAGGTCAGCGAGGTGATCGGCATGATGCCGGCGAGGACCGGCTTGGTGACCCGGCGCGCGGCCAGGTCCTCGCGAAGCCGCTCGTATTCCTCGAGCTTGAAGAAGAACTGAGTTATCGCGAAGTCCGCGAGCTCGAGCTTGGATGCCAGGCGATCGCGGTCGCTTACCAGATCGGGCGAGCGCGGGTGCCCGGCGGGATGAGCGGCGACGCCGATCGACCCAAATCCGGTGCGGCGTCCGAGCTCGACCAGCTCCGACGCGTACTCCAGCTCCTTGTACGACTCCTCGGCCGGAAGCGGATCCCCGCCGAGCGCCAGGAGGTTCTCGACGCCGACGGCTCGGAACCCTCCCAGGATCTCACCGAGCTCGAAGCGAGGGTGCGCCACGCAGGTCAGGTGGGCCATCGGTGTCAGGGCGGTGTTCTTGATGAGGTCGACGACGACGCGCGTCGTGCGCTCGCGGGATATCCGGCCACCCCGGTAGGTGACCGAGACGAAGGAAGGATTGAGCGGCTGAAGGTCCGCGATCGTTCTGCTGAGCAATCGCTGCTCATCGTCGTTCTTCGGCGGGAAGAACTCGAACGAGAAAGTTCTCCCGGCCGCCAGAAGATCGGTGATGCGATCCATGCGACCGAGTTTAGTGGCGGTCGCTTCGGCCGGTGACGCGCCAGCAGACGGCCGGGGTCGCCGTGGTGATGATCGGCAGCTTCGTCGCGGCTCTCGACCAGACCGTCGTGGGGACCGCGATGCCGACCGTGATCGGTGAGCTCGGCGGCATCGATCGTTATGCCCTCGTGTTCTCGGCGTACCTCCTCGTCTCGACCGTCGCGACGCCGCTCTTCGGGCGCCTCGCCGACGTCTACGGACGCAAACCGCTGTATCTCGGCGGGCTTCTCGTTTTCGTCCTCGGCTCGGTGCTCGCGGGGCTCTCAGGCAACATGAACGAGCTCATCGTCTTCAGAGCGGTGCAGGGCCTCGGAGCGGGCGCGCTGCTGCCCGTTGGCTTGACGATCATCGGCGATCTCTTCGCCGTGCGCGCTCGTGCACGCATGCAGGCCCTCTTCAGCACGGTGTGGATCACCTCCGCCGTGGTGGGCCCGACGATCGGCGGGCTGCTCACGCAATCGCTGTCGTGGCGCTGGGCCTTCTACGTGAACCTGCCGATCGGCGCGATCGCGGCCGCGGTGATGATCGTCTTCTTCCACGAGCGCGTGGCCCGGCACAGCTCGGACATCGACTGGCTCGGAGCCGGAGCCTTCGGGCTCGCCACGCTGGGCCTGCTGCTCGGGCTGAACGGCGTGGCCCCCGCCCTGACATTGGCTGGCGCCGCCGCCGCGGCGATCGCGTTCCTGTTCTTCGAACAACGCGCGTCGAGCCCGCTCATCGACCTTTCTCTCGTGCGCCTCCCGGCCGTGAGCAGCGGCATAGCTCTCAACGCGGTCGTCGGCATCATGCTCTTCGCGGTCACGACGTTCGTTCCGCCGTTCATGCAGGGCGTCCAGCGCCGTCTTCCCATCGAGGCTGGGCTCATCGTGTCCACCACGAGCCTCGGCTGGTCGTCGGGGTCGATCTTCATGAGCGTCGCGATGATCCGCCTCGGGCCGCGCCGGTCCGCGCTCATCGGCACCACCGCCTGGGGGATCGGCGCCGGTCTGCTCACGCTGCTCGAACCGGCCAGTCCCCTCGCGCAGGCCGTCGCCGCGGTGGTCCTCATCGGCTTCGGCATGGGACTCACGCTGAATCCGATCCTGGTCTCCGTGCAGAGCGTCGTGAGCTGGTCGCGCCGTGGGATCGCGACGAGTCTCGTGCAGTTCGCGCGCAGCCTCGGCGCCGCCGTCGGCGTCACGGCGCTCGGCGGAGTTCTCGTCACGGCGATGGGTCCCGAGGCTGCGAGGAGCGCGGGCGCGTTGCTGAACCCGAGCGGTCGAACGGAGATCGGCCCGGCCGAAGCGGCTCCGCTGGCCGCGGGCCTCCATGCGGTATACGTCGTGATGCTCCTCGTGGCCATCGTCGGCGCGTACCTGGCCAGCCGTCTTCCCGCGCGACTCATCGAGCCGGAGACGGGAGAGATCCCGATCGGCGATGCCCTCGACGCGAGGCCGAGGTGAGTCGTGCGATAGTCCGTGCGACGTGAGGCTCTGCACATTCGAGCAGCGTGGAGTCCCGGCGGCCGGCGTCGTCGCACGGGACGACACCGTTCTTTCGACCGTCGACCTCGTGGGCGGCGCCACCGACGAGGACGACGTGCTCGACCTTTTGCTTGCCGGCGAGGAATTCTTGACGGACCTCCGCAACGCGGCGCGCAAGGCGCGAGGCGGCATTCCTTTGGCGAGCGCGAAGCTGCACGCGCCTATCCCGCGGCCGCCACGTAACGTGTTTTGCGTCGGCTGGAATTACAGCGAGCACTTCGAAGAGGGAAAGCAGGCGCGCGGTCAATCCGGCCCGCAGCTCGCGCCCCAGGAGATACCGCAGTTCCCGGCGCTCTTCACGAAGAACCCGGCGACCGTGGTCGGCCCGGATGCCCCGGTGTTCTTCCCGGCGCCCCATTCGGAGCAGCTCGACTGGGAGGCGGAGCTGGCCGTCGTGATCGGAAAGGGGGGCCGCGACATCACCGAGGCGGCCGCGATGAGCCACGTCTTCGGCTATACGTGCGCGAACGACATCTCGGTGCGCGATGTGCAACGGCGGCACGGCGGGCAGTGGTTCAAAGGGAAGAACTTCGACACGCATCTGCCGATGGGGCCGTGGATAGTGACCGCCGACGAGCTCGATCCGTCGGATCTCGCGATCCGCTCCCGTGTGAACGGTGCGGGCAAGCAGGATTCACGAACGAAGTTCATGGTCTTCAAGATCCCTCGCCTCATCGCGGAAGTCTCGGCGGGCTGCGAGCTCTGGCCCGGCGACATGATCATCACCGGCACCCCCGCGGGAGTCGGGTTCGCGAGGACGCCGCCGGAGTTCCTGAAGGTGGGCGATGTCGTCGAGGTCGAGATCGAGGGCATCGGTGTGCTGCGCAACCCGATCAAGGGGAGGAGCTGAATGCTCGATAAGTTCACCTGGTACAAGCAGTCGACATTTCGCTGGAAGGGCGAGAAGGTCGTCGTGTACATCGACTCGTGGGGCCTGACCGACGGCCTCCCTCCAGCGGACCTCATCCTCATCACGCACGCGCACGGTGACCATTTCGTGCCGGACGACATCGCTCGCGTGAAGAACGAGAAGACCGTCATCGTCGCGCCGGGCGACGTCGCGAAGCAGCTGTCCGGTAACGTCAAGGCGGTCAAGCCGGGGGACCGGCTCGACGTCGCCGGCGTGAAGATCGAGGCCGTGCCCGCCTTCAACATCGACCCCGCGCGTCTCGAGGCGCATCCCAAGCGCAACAACTGGGTCGGCTACGTCCTGCAGCTCGGCGGACATACCTATTACCACGCGGGCGATACCGATCACCTGCCCGAGCTCGACACGATCCGGGCCGACGTGGCCTTCCTGCCCATCGGCGACGGCGGCTATGTCATGACCGTCGACGAGGCGGCCGGCATGGCCAAGGCGCTCAAGCCGAAGATCGCCGTCCCCATGCACTTCGGCTTTTACCCGGGTGTCGGCGTGCCCGCGGACGGCGAGCGGTTCAAGAAAGCTGCCTCGCCGATCGAAGTCAAAGTTTTCACTCCAGTGCATCCATTCGCGAACAAGTGAGGGGACTATCCTCGACTGGGATGGCGACCGCCGTTAACCAGATCACCGCGGTGAATCCGGCGACCGAGGAGCTGATCGCGTCGTTCGACGCGTTCGGGCCTGACGAGGTCGAGATGGCTCTCGCCGAGGCCCACGACGCGTTTCTTCTGTGGCGCCAGCGTCCGATCGCCGAGCGGGCCGTTCCGATGCGCGCTCTCGCGCGGCTCCTGCGAGAGCGTGCCGAGCCCTACGCGCGCCTTGCCACTTTAGAGATGGGTAAGCCCATCGGCGAAGCGAAGGCCGAGATCGAGAAGTGCGCGTGGGCGTGTGAACACTTTGCCGACACCGCGGCCCGCTACCTCGCCGACGAGGTGATCCGCTCGAACGCGCGCCGGAGCCTCGTCGCGTTCCAGCCGCTCGGTGTGGTCCTCGCCGTGATGCCGTGGAACTTTCCGTTCTGGCAGGTCGTCCGGTTCGCGGCGCCGGCGCTCATGGCCGGCAACGCGGGCCTGCTCAAGCATGCCTCGAACGTACCGCAGTGCGCGCTCGCTATCGAAGAGGCGATCCGCGACGCCGGCTTCCCCAAGGGCCTGCTGCGCACCGTTCTCGTGTCCGGAGCGGCGATCGAGCCGATCATCGCGGACGACCGCATCCGTGCGGTCACGCTCACCGGAAGCTCGGACACCGGCTCACGCATCGCGGAGCTCGCGGGCCGTGCCCTCAAGAAGACCGTGCTCGAGCTCGGTGGATCGGATCCGTTCATCGTCCTCGCGGACGCGGACCTTGAGGCCGCTGCGGCCACCGGCGTCCGCGCGCGCAATCAGAACAACGGCCAGTCGTGCATCGCCGCCAAGCGCTTCATCGTCGTCGAGTCCATCGGCGACGACTTCGAGCGACGTTTCGCGAAGGGCGTGGAGGATCTGGTCGTCGGCGACCCGATGGATCCGAAGACGCAGATCGGTCCGCTCGCCCGGCGCGACCTCCTCGACACGCTGGAGCGCCAGGTCGATGCGTCCGTGCGCGCCGGGGCGCGCGCCCTCACCGGCGGCGAGCGCGTGAGCGGGAAGGGCTACTTCTTCAGGCCGACGGTGCTCGCCAGCGTCACGCCCGACATGCCGGCCTTCAGGGAAGAAACGTTCGGCCCCGCCGCCGCGGTGGTGCGCGTGCGCGACGCGGACGAGGCCGTGCGCGTCGCGAATGACTCCGCGTACGGTCTCGGCGCGTCGCTGTGGACGCGCGACGCCGCGTTGGGCGAGCGGCTCGCCCGCCGCATCGAGTCGGGGAGCGTGTTCATCAACGGCATCGTCGCGTCGGACCCGCGCCTGCCGTTCGGCGGGATCAAGCGTTCGGGCTACGGGCGCGAGCTATCGGCGTTCGGTGCGCGCGAGTTCACGAACGTGCAGACGATCTGGATCGGACCCGCGGAGGCGCAACAGCCGACGTCCCAGCCGGCCGAGTGACCCGGGCACGCGTCGCGAACGTCGAGGACGCTCTGGCGATCGCGCGCATCTACTGCGCAGCAGCAGACCGCAGGACCGCCAGGGCCGAGGACTATAACGAAGGGATCGCCGATCGGCTTGCCACGTTCGAGACCGAGCCCCGGACGGCCGACGACATCACACGTGGCCTGCGCGAGCGCGCGCAGCGCTGGCCGACCGTCGTCGTCGAGCGCGAGGGGCGCGTGATCGCGTGGGCGTCCGCGAGCGAGTACCGAGCGCGGGCGTGCTACGCCGGGGTTGCCGAGTTCTCCGTCTATGTCGCGCGCGAGGCGCGGGGGACCGGAGCGGGCCGCGCCGCGATGGACGCGCTCGTCAGCGAATGTGAAGGCCGCGGGATATGGAAGCTCCTCTCGCGCGTCTTCCCCGAGAACGAGCCGAGCCGCAAGCTCCTCGCGAAGGTCGGGTTCCGCGAGGTCGGCACGTACCGAAGACACGGCAGGCTCGACGGCGAGTGGCGCGACACCGTCATCGTCGAGCGCCTCATCGGCGAGGCGGCGCGCTAAACGTTCAGCACGGTCGGAAGCCGCGGCGCGAAGTGACCTTCGACGAGCGCGAGACTCGCGTCGAGATCGAGCGGGTCGTCCATCCGCACGGAGCGGAGCCCGAGCTCGCGACAGCTCATCTCGATGCGGCTATTCCATCGACGATCCCGCTCGCGATGATTCGAGCGCGCTCTTTCGGGATCGCGCGTGGTGCCATACGCGACGCTCGTACCCCGGCGCTCCCGGTCGACCACGACGCGGTTGCGCAGTGTTTCGTCGGGCACGAGGAAAATGGCCTGCCGCGAGTCGCGAATGACCGGCGCGACGAGCCAGGGAGCCGCGCCGGGGCCCTCGACGACGACCCCGCGAGAGGCAGGCATCGCCAGGAGCTGGTCCACAGCGACTGGAAATTGCTCGTTCCAACAGGCGGTCGAGCGCTCGAGGAGCTCGTCGGCTGTGATATCGACCCAGCGCTCATCCATCGTGTGCCCGCCCCACCAGCGCGCCGCGGGCCCGCCGCGGAAGCGATCTTCGCGTGCGTAGTGCCAGTCGAGGTTGTAGATCCTGAGGTCGTAGGTACCCGCGAGCAACCGCGACAGCGTCGTCTTGCCGGCGCACGGACCTCCGCCGATCCACAGGACGTGCGCGAGGCGGTCGGTGACGCTTTGCATCGAGAGACGCACGATGAGCGCGCGACGGCGAAAAGAACAGTCTTCCGCGCGGTGACGGATTCCGCGACAATGAGCAGGTCCCCACAATGAACGTCGCGCAGCTTCTTGTGCGCTGCCTCGAGAACGAGGGCGTCCGGCACGTCTTCGGCATTCCCGGCGAGGAGACGCTCGCGCTCAACGCCGCTCTCGCGGATAGCGAGAAGATCAGATTCGTCCTCACGCGGCACGAACAGGGCGCCGCGTTCATGGCCGACGTGTACGGCCGTCTCTCGTCCTATCCCGGGGTGTGCCTCGCCACCCTCGGCCCGGGTGCGACCAACCTCATCACCGGAGTAGCGGACGCGCAGATCGACCGCGCGCCGCTCGTCGCGATCACGGGACAGGTCGGCCTCGAGCGCTCGCACAAGGAATCGCACCAGTACATCGATATCGTGCGGATGTTCGGCCCGGTCACGAAGTGGAGCACGCGGATCAGTGTCGCCGAGTCGACACCCGAAATCGTTCGCAAGGCCTTCCGCCTCGCACGTCTGGAAAAACCGGGCGCGACGCACATCGAGCTTCCCGAAGACATCGCCGGCGAGGACATCGACATGAAGCCGCTCGAGGTCCGGCGGACGTCGTATCCGAAAGCGCAGGAAGCGGTCATCAAGCGGGCGCTCGAGCTCATCAAGCAATCGAAAGCTCCGATCATCCTCGCCGGCAACGGCGTCGCGCGCCGGCAGGCGGCCGGCCACGCCAGCGTTGAAGCGCTTCGGCGCTTCGTCCGGCGGAGCGGCATATCAGCGACGCACACGTACATGGCGAAGGGCGTGCTTGACCCGTTCAGCCAGCAGTCGCTACCGGCGGCCGGACTGCAGCGTCCGGGTGCGGAGCTCGCGAACATCTCGCAGCTCGCCGAGGCCGATCTGGTCATCGCCGTCGGTTACGACCTCGTCGAGTGGTCCCCGTCGCTGTGGAATCCCAAGCGCGACAAGGTCGTCGTCCATATCGACAGCACGGCCGCCGAGCTCGATGGCCATTACCAGCCCTCGGTCGAGGTGGTGGGCGAGCTCGACGAGTCGCTCACGGAGCTCGCGGAGCGCGTCGAAGAGCGGAAGGACAAGCAGATCCGGATCGTGAACAGGCCGCTCGGGACCTCGACCAAAGACACGCCCGCGCCATTCGCGCCGCAACAGGTGGTGGCCGCGGTCCGCGAGGCGCTCGCGCCCGAGGACATCGTCGTCAGCGATGTAGGCGCGCACAAGGTGTGGCTGTCGCGGTACTACCCGAGCCCGGTGCCGAACACCGTTGTCGTCTCGAACGGTCTCGCCTCGATGGGCATCGCGCTCCCCGGGGCGATAGCCGCGAAGCTCGTGTTCCCCGAGCGCAAGGTCATCGCCTTCGCGGGCGATGGCGGCTTCCTCATGAACGTCCAGGAGCTGGAGACGGCGAAGCGGATCGGCACGGCGATCGTGTGCATGGTCCTCGTCGACGATCGTCTCGGGATCATCGAGGCGAACGAGCGGCGGATCTTCGGACGCGCGTTCGCGACCGAGTTCGGCAATCCTGGTTTCGTCGAGCTGGCGCGGGCGTTCGGTATCGCCGGGTTCGCGGTCCCGACGACGCGCGAGCTCTTCCCGACGCTTCGCCGCGCGCTCGACCTCGGCGAGCCCGCGCTCGTCGCCGTGCCGTGGGACTACCGGGCCAACGAGCGCATCGCGGACAAGATCGCCTAGTCGCGCGGGGGGAGGCCCACCGTCCTCCGCCAGTGCTGCTCACCGAGCTCGAAACCGATCGCGCACCCGAGGTCCACCAGCTCCGGGTCGCTGAAGCAGTTGTGCAGCCGGGTCCAGAGCTCGGCGCCGGCGCGATCCGAGTCGTACGCGATCGCGTCGGCCCATTCGAGAGCGGCACGCGCGGGGTCGTTGAAGCGGGCGAACTCCAGCACCTCGGGGTCGTTCGCCAGGTACCGGTAGCAGAGCTCCTTTATGCGTTGATCGGCGACGCCTCGCTCGATCACGTTCTCGCGTATGTAGCGCCAGCTCGCGAGCGCATCCGGCACCAGCGCGCGGATCTCATCGGCGGTCGAGCCCAGGCGCCGCACTAGGGCTCCGGCCGGGCGGAAACCAGGCCCGCCCCGGGATCGCCCGGCAGCTCGCGGTGTCCGACGTCCCAGGTCTTGATGACGCGCTGCTGGCCGTACGTCACCGCGATGAACGATCCGAGCTCGACGATCTCAGGGTCGGTGAGATGCTTGCGGAGCATCGCCCAGACACGATCGTCGGCGCCCTGGGGGTTCCACACGAGCATGCTCGTGGAGAGGAGCGGCGCCTTCTGGCGTGCGTCGAAACGGTCGGAGCGCTCGAAGTTCAGGAGGTCCGCGTAATCAGCCTCGGTGAGCCCCTGCTCTCCGGCCCGGAGAGACCGCTGCGACCCTCAGTAATTGCACTCGATGGTTTGCGAGACGTAGACGCGGCAGAGCTCTTTGAGCGAATGCTCCAGAACGCCCTTCCGGAAGATCCGCTCCCAGGCTCGGGAGAACGCGCGCGCAACCGCCGGGACATGCGAGCGGATGGCTTGCGTTTCAGGCCTGGGGGTACCGAACCGGCGGGCGCGCTCCATGTAGTCGCGCAACTCCGCATCGTCGAGCTTGTCGACGTCGACGTAGCTAATCCGCGCCACATGTCGATTGTGCGTCAGGCTCGTCGAAGGATGTACAGGCCTCCGCGAACCCGATCGGTGGCGAAGATGAGTCCATCCGCACCGACCAGCACGTCGTTGAACTGGATCGCTTGCTGGCCGGCGGGCGGATCCGGCACGTAACAGGCGATCTCCGCCGGATGAAGCGGGTCGCTGGTGTCGTACACCCGCAGCCCGGCGTTGAAGTACGTCGCGAAAACGATGCGGTCGCTCGAGAACGTCCCCGGCCGGTTCTCGTGGAGGTTGTGCGGACCGAAGCGGAGTCCACGCGAGCAGTAGTCGCCAACAGGGACGGGGAATCGCGAGACCTCTCGCGGGCGAGTCTCGTCCGAAACGTCTACGAGGTGGATGTCCTTGCGCGCGCCTTCGCAGCTGGGCTCGATGGCCTCGTC
>VBGU01000071.1 GCA_005881085.1 Chloroflexota bacterium
GTGATCGCGATGTCGACGAACTGGTTGGCGTCGCCCTTGTCGAATCCCGGCAGGATCCCGATGACGACACCGCCGGCGCTCTTGGCACCCCGGCTCACGGCCTCCATGACACCGGAGAGGCCGCCGGTGACGACGATGCCCTTGCGCTCGGCGATGAGACGTCCCACCTCCTCGGCCATCCGCAGCGCTTTCTCGGGAACCGGGTCGCGCGGATCCTTCGCGCTCTTGCCGATGATCGTGATGAGGGTGGGGCGAGTCACGGCGCGGTGAGCATAGGGTCGCGTTCGAGGAGCGCGCGCAACGCCGCAGGCCAGGCGAACCAGTGCCGCGACGCGACGGCACCGCTCGTCTCGTCGTACGCCTCGGGAAGCATTCCGTCCCAGGTCTGCACCTGCGTGAGGCGCGCTCTCGCGCGCTGCTCCAGCGCCGCGTCCTTCGTCACGCGCCCGAGGACGATCTCCTGCAGATCGCCGAGCGGCCACGGATGCGGCGTGTGCACCGAGCCGAGCCCGGCGAGCGTTCCCGCGAAGTAACCCTCGTTCGCGATGCTCCACGCGAAATCGATCGTGGCGCGCCACCGCGGATCGTCCACGGAGCAGAACCCCCACCCCGGTGCGAACACGGTCGGAAAATCGTTTGCGTCGTGGTAGTGGCGTGCATTCGCGGCGTCGGGTCCCGCGATCGCATACGCGAACCTGCCATCGCTTGCGAAATGGCGAAGGGTCGCGTCACGAACCTCGGATGCGGCCGGGCGATCGAACGCCGCAAGCACGCGCCACAGCAGAACGTGGCTCGAGAAATGGAACGGCTGGACCAGGGGATCGTCGGCCGGCGTCTCAGCCGTGGCGATGAGCCCGAATGAAGAGCGGGCCGCGAGGAGACGGTCGATCACGTTGCCGCACGACGCCGCGTAGTGCTCGCGCAGGGACGCATCGCCGGTAAGGCGCGCGTGGTCGGAGATCAGAAGGAGCGGCCAGAGCTGCTGGTCGAGCTGGAACGCGGGATCTTTGATGGCCCCCGACGCGAGCGACGCACGCGGCCACCATCCATCGACGGTCTCCGCAACGTCGAAGCTCCAGCGGATGAACCCATCGACAAATGCGGCGATCCGCGGCTCGCGAGGGCCGATCGCGAGAAGCGCGCGGCACACGTAGTACGCATCCCGCGTCCACACGAGCGGCAGGATCTCGTGGTCCGCGAGGATGGCGACAGCGTCGCCGGTTCGCGATGCGGCGCAGTCGATCGCGTACGAGACGCCACGACGCGCCGGTTGCGCGGTCGGGCCAGCGAAGTCCAAGCCCGTCCAGAGCTTGCGCCGCTCGTTCAGGTGCTGCTCGACCAGCGTCTCGGCGTCGCGGGCGAGCTCGTGGGCCTCAGTCATCGTCGCCATCGGCTCGAGCCCGATCGAGACCACGAGGATCGCGGCGGCTTCGCTTCCCGCACTGATCTCCGCATACGTCGCCGCGATCGTCGCGGCGGCCCCCAGGGCGCGGTCTTCGATGAGGAACAAACTGTCCGGCCAGTCATCGCGCTGATGCATCGAGATCCGGTTGTGGGTGTGCGCGTCCGGCAGCGCGCCGCCAGCTGTGAGCTGGGTGTACTCGGCGCGGCCGAGTCGCATCGTGCTCGTCCACGTGGGGCCGCGGATCTCCGTCTTCGCTTTGATCCGGACGATCTGGATCGCGCCGCTGCGTCCGGCGGGCGCGACGACGACGGACTCGAAGCGGCCCTCGGCGCGATCGACGACCGCGGACGGAAACGAGTCCTCCGCGAGCCAGACCGAGCTCGGCTCCGCGTCGAGCAGATCGAAGCCGAAGCTCGGCCGCTTCGCGTCGGCAAGCGATTCGCGGTATGCGCGCACCTCCGATTGATCGAAGCGGCCGCCGGTGAATGGCTCCATCGTCGTGAGCTCCACCCGGCCATGAAGGGGATGCGCGATCCCGAGCGAGAGCCACCGTCCACCGGGCGTCAGCGTCCCGGAGACGATCCCGTTGCCGACATCGAGCGGCTTGTACGGCCTGCGGCGGTCGAGCGGCGTTGCGTTCAGCGCGGGATCGCTGAGCCCGTGCCGGCGTCCATCCACCGGAGCGTCGCCTCGTCGAAGCGAAGGTTGATCGCCTGGTCGGGTTGGACCGCAACGTCGATCGGGGCCTGCACCTTCACCGGGGTCTTGCCGATGAGGACGGTCACGAGAGCATGCGAGCCGAGCGGCTCGATCACCATCACGCGGGCGGGGATGCCGTCGCCGGCGATCGTGATGTGCTCCGCCCGAACGCCCAACACCATCTCGCGGCCCTGCAGATCGGCTCGCGATCGCGACATCGGCACGGCGAACCCATCGCCCGCGAACGAACTGTCGCGAACCGCGCCGCGGAGGAAGTTCATCGGTGGCGAACCGATGAAACCGCCCACGAACTGAGTCGCGGGGTTGTCGTAGATCTCCATCGGCGCGCCGAGCTGTTCGATCGAGCCCTCGCGCATGACCGCGATGCGGTCGCCCATGCTCATCGCCTCGACCTGATCGTGCGTCACGTAGATCGTCGTGCGCTTCACCTCCTTGTGCAGACGCTTGAGATCGGCACGCGCCTGTAGTCGGAGAAGCGCGTCGAGATTCGAGAGCGGCTCGTCCATGAGGAGCACCGGCGCGTCCATGACGAGCGCCCGCGCGACGGCGACCCGCTGACGCTGGCCGCCCGAGAGCTGCGCCGGGTAGCGGTCGAGGAACGGCACGAGGCCAAGGAGCTCAGCTCCCTCGCGCACGCGCCTCTCGATCTCGGGCTTGGGACGACGCTTCATGCGGAGGCCGAACCCGATGTTGCTGCCAACGGTCATGTGCGGAAACACCGCGTAGCTCTGGAAGACCATCGCGATGTTCCGGTCGCGCGGCGCGAGGTCGGTCACATCGCGGTCGCCGATGCGGATGCGCCCGCCATTCACCTGCTCAAGTCCGGCCACGCACCGCAGCAGCGTCGTCTTGCCGCAACCGGACGGTCCGAGAAGGACCATGAACTCGCCGTCCCGGACGTCGAGCGAGATGTCCTTGAGCGCGGGCGTCTTCCCAAAGACCTTGCTGACCCCGTCGATGGTGATGCCCGCCATCAGCGCGACCCCCAGAGGTTCATCAGGTATTTGCGGATGAGGAATATGAAGGCGATCGCAGGAAGGACCATGAAAAGACCACCGGCGAACTTGAACGCGAGCGGCGAGGTCGACAGAGAGGCGAGTACCTGTGCCGGCAGCGTCCTCGTGCGGAGCGTGAGGATCGTCGCGGCGAACACCTCATTCCACGAGATCACGAACGTGAAGATCGCCGCGGCGGCGAGCCCGGGCAGCGCGAGCGGAAGCGCGACGCGAAGGAAGGCGCCCCACCGGCTGCACCCGAGCGTCTGGGCGGCCTCCTCGAGCTCGTGCGAGACCGCCACGAACACGCCGCTGGTCACGAGGACGATGAACGGCAGGGCCATCGCCGTGTGAACGAGGGCGACGCTCACGAGGTTGTCGTACAGACCGAGCTGCAGGAACGTCACCGCAAGCGGAATCGAGAGGATGGCGATCGGAAACATCTTCGTCGCAAGCACGATGACCTGGAAGGCCTCGCGCCCGCGGAACCGGAAGCGGGCCAATGCATATCCCGCGGGAGTGCCGAGCGCCAGCCCGAAAACGATCGTGAACGCGGCGACCAGGAGGCTGTTGAGCACCGACGGGAGCACCCCGCGCGCCTCCAGGAAGAACTGCATCGTCTCGGTCGAGAAGCTCGTCGGAACAAGCGGCTTGGGGTAGTCGAAGATCTTCGCCTGCGGTGTGAAGGCGGATATCGCGATCAGATAGAACGGAACGAGCACCCAGATCGCGAGGAAGATCGCGGAACCGTAGAGGAGGCTGCGGTCGAGGACCCGTGCGTTCACCGCTGCACCTCCGCTTCGCGAAGGCCGAGAACACGCAGGTACACGACGGTCGCGACGATCGTCAGGCCCAGCAGGAGCACCGCGTACGCGGCGGCAACGTGCTCATTCCGGTTCGTCGCGTACCACGTGTACGCCTCGCCCGCCAGAACCGGCATGTTGCGGCCAGCGAGGGCGAAGACGACTGCGAAAGTCTGGAACGCGAAGATCGTGCGGATGATCAGTGCGGACTGGAGGCTTGGCCGGAGGAGCGGCAGCACGACGTGCACCGTCCGTCGCAGCCGGTTTGCGCCGAAGAGGTCGGCCGCTTCGAAGTAGTCACGCGGGATCAGCTGGAGCCCGGCGATAAGGATGACGAGAACGATCGCGGTGGCGCGCCAGGCCTCGGCGATCACGATCGCCGTGAGAATGCCGGCAAGATTGTCGAACGATAGGAACAGGATCGGCTGGTCGATCACGCCGGCGCTCTGAAGAGTGCTGTTGAGGTAGCCCCGCTCGGTGAAGACAGCGAGCCAGAGAATCCCCGCGGCGAGATCCGAGATCGCAAGCGGGATCGCGTAGATGTAGAGAAAGAGCCCATGCCCGCGGAAGCGCGAGTTGATGAGCAGGGCCATCGCCAGTGCGAGCACGATCTGCAGGGGCACGATCAGGATGAGGAGCAGAAGCGTGTTGCGCCACGCGTCGCTGAAGTTCACGTCGGCGACCATCCGCTGGAAGTTCTCGAGGGTGAATCCCCCACCCTCCGCCATCACAGCGAGCAGCAGCGCCTGGACCATGGGGATGACGATCAGAAGACTGAGGAATCCGATCGAGGGAAGGAGGAGCGCGAACGGCAGGAACTGTTCCGTGCGCGTCCGCATCTCCTCTCCCTCTTCTCTCTTGTTAGGTCACTTCACCTGGCATGGGCCGCTCGACGATCCGTCCGGACCCCAGCACTTGACGCTTCCATCGGTCATGATTTTTTGAATGATCGCGCCCTGCTCGTCGAGCACCGTCGGCACGGCCTCGTTCTTCAGGACGATGCGCACGAACGTGTCGGTGATCGCCTTGTTGAACTCCCCGCCCTTCGCGCCGAGGCCGACGGGCAGCGGAACGACCTTCGCGTCTTTCGCGCTGGCCTGCTTGGCCACCGCATCTGCTTCGAGCTGCAGGCCCTTGTTGAGGTCCGAAGGCATCGTGACGCTGACAACAGGAAAGAAGCTGTTCTCGCGGAGTGTGAGGATCTGGGTCTCGGGCTTGAGCAAGTGATCGATGAGCGCCTCCGCGCCGGCCTTGTTCGGCGAGGACTTCGGGACGCCGAGTCCGATCACGACACTCATGTAATACCTGCCCTTCGGGCCGGCTGGTGCCGGGACGGCGACGAAGTCGTCCGGCTTCGCCTTCAGAACATCGATGAGCCGGGCGACGTGGTCGATGCCGAGCCAGATCTCACCCGATTGCAGCGGCTCCGAAAGCTTCGAGTAGGTCGTCGACTGCGGGTTCGAGTACTTCCAAAGCTCCTTCATGTCGTTCCACATCGTGACCGCGTCCGCGCTCTTGTATGTCGTGACAAGCCCGCCCGTGTATGACGGATAGAAGTAGCCCTGGATCAAGCGATGGATGAGTCCATCCGTCGCCAGCGGGAAGCCGAACTTCTTCTGTCCGGTCTTGTCGGTGATGTTCTTGGCCCAAGCGACGAGCTGCGTATAGGTGAGCGCGTTGACATCCGCGCCTGTCGGCAGGTACTGCAGCGCCTGCTTGCTCGCAACCATGAAGTAGGTCGCCTGCATCCACGGGATGTAAACCTGCGCGCTGCCGCCGACCTTACCGAGGGTGAGCATGTCCTGAGGGATCTTTTGATCCTTGTGCTTGTCCGCGATCTTCGTGATGTCGTCGAACGCACCCGCGGCGACGAGCGCGGCGAACTCGCCGTTCTCGATGCCGACCAGGCCGATCTGCTGCTCACCGCCGGCCTTCGCTTCCGCGGAAATTCGGTTGAGGATCACCGCGCTCTGATCGGTAATGAAATCCACCGAGGCGCCCTGATACGCAGCCAGGATCTTCTTGCGCATGTTCTCTTGTTCGGTGACAGGGCTGAACTGCGTCGAGGCGAAGACGAAGGGCTTGCCCTGATCGACCGCCCCTCCGCCCGCGGGTGTGCCCGTTGTGGAGCAAGCGGTCACGAGAATCGCTGCGGCCGCCACCAGCGCAGATGCGCGTGAGCTCATCCCTCGCATGTGCGTACCTCCCCGCGTGGATCGCTTCTGCGTGACTTTAGACGTATCTGAACACGACCTGCAGGATCTCGCCCGGCCGCCGAAGCGCCGCGAACGCGGCGCTCGCCTCCTCCACCGGAAGCTCGTGCCGCGGAAGGCCGCCGAGTACGACCTGGCCATTCCGGGCGAGATCCAGCGACCGGGCGCGCAGGGTCTGGCCATCGAAGCTCGGATGCGGATTGCCGATCTGGCCCGAGCGAATCTCGACTCCGTTGTGGTGGAACTCCTCGCCGAGCCGAATCCCGGCCGCGTCGCCCTGGTAGAAGCCGACCGCGACGACGGTGCCTCGGCGTCTGACCACGCGCACGGCCTCACCGAGTGCCGCCGGGCTGCCGGTGCACTCGAAGGCGACCGCGATGGCCTCGGCTCCGAGATCCTGTTTGAGCCGCGCCGCAACGTCCCCTTCAGCGCTGATCGGCTCTAGTCCCAGGGATCGCGCGATCTGGAGACGCGAGGCGAGGGGATCGACAGCGTAGACGGCCGTCGCGCCCGTGGCCTTCGCCACCTGCGCGACCAGAAGACCGATCGGGCCACACCCAAAGACGACCACAGGACCATCGACGTGCCGGCCTTCGGCGAATGCGACGGCGTTCAGCGCGATCGGCAGCATCTGCGCGAGATCGACGCCATCATCGAAAGACAGCTCGTTCGGTAGGAGCTGCGCTTCGGCGTCTGCCGCGGCAAGCGTGGTGAATTCGGTGTGTCGCCACTTGCCAAAGAGACGCGCACCTTCGCGAACGCGGTCGGTGCGCGATTCCACGA
>VBGU01000392.1 GCA_005881085.1 Chloroflexota bacterium
CGCGGGATCACCTGCGACCTGAAATCGACCGAAGGGCGCGCGCTCTTCGCGGGCCTCGCAACGGGCGCGCGCATCGTCATCGAGTCGTTCGCGCCGGGGCGATTCGCCGAGCTCGGCCTCGACGAGATCGTCCGCGACGCGATCGTCGTATCCATCACGCCGTACGGTCAGGACGGGCCGCTCGCCCGCGTGCCGGGATCGGACCTCGAGGTCACCGCCGCGAGCGGAAGCCTCTGGCTCGCCGGTGAAGAGGGGCGGCCGCCCCTGCGCACCGCCCAGCCGCAATCGCCGTACTGGAGCGGCATGTATGGAGCGCTGGGCGCGCTCGTGGCGCTGCAGTCAAGCGTCGCGCAGCGTGTCGACGTGTCCGCGCAGGCGGCGATGACGACGGTCCACCCGCCGGCGCCGGTGTGGTGGGACATCGCGCGCGAGGAGCACGGCCGCACCGGACCGTTCCTGCTTGGGCGGAGCAACGTCGGGTCGCGGTTCCGGAATTTGTGGGCGTGCGCCGACGGGTTCGTGAGCTTGGCGATCCAGGGCGGCCCCATCGGGCGCCACCCCGGTCGCATGCTCGCCGAATGGATGGCCGAGCGCGGAGCGGTACCGGCGGTCATCGCCGCGATCGACTGGACCATCTTCGACAACAGCACGCTGTCGCAGGCGCAGGTCGACGACCTCGAGGCCGCGATCGCACCGTTCTTGCGCTCGCTGACCAAGGCCGAGTTTTTCGACGGCGTGGTGAAGCGCAAGATGCTCGGGTACCCGGTGAGCGATGCCTCCGACTCGCTCGCGGATCCCCAGCTCCGCGCCCGCGATTTCTGGCGCACGCTCTCGCCGGCCGAAGGGTTGCCGCCTATGCCGTTCCCGGGCGGCTTCGCGCTGTTTGACGGGGAGCGGCCCGCGGTCCGGCGCCCCGCGCCCGGCGTCGGCGAGCACAACGCGGAGATCTACCGCGAGTGCGGCGTCTCTTCGGGGGAGCTCGAGCGGCTTCGCGCAGCAGGCGTCGTATGACCGATGTTGCGACGCGGCCGGCCGCGGTCGCACACCACGGCGCGCTCAACGGCATCCGCGTCGTGGAGTTGGGGTTTGCGGCAGCCGGCCCGCTGGTCGGCAAGTACCTCGCGAACTTCGGCGCCGAGGTGATCCGTCTCGAGAGCCGTCTCGCCGCCGACGTCTTCCGCACGACGTACCCGCCGTTCAAGGACGGCATCGTCAAGCCGGACCGCGCGGCGATGTTCGCCTTCTATAACGACGGCAAGCGCAGCGCGACGCTCAACCTCAAGCACCCGACGGGCGTCGCTCTCGCGCGCGCGCTCATCGGCAAGGCCGACGTGTTCGTCGAGAGCTTTACGCCCGGCACCGTCGCGCGGCTTGGCCTGGGAGCCGAGACGCTGCGCGCCGATAACCCCGGCCTGATCGTCCTGTCGAGCTGCAACCAGGGGCAGACCGGACCGCACGCGTTCCATCCCGGATACGGCAGCCAGCTCAGCGCGCTCGCGGGATTCGTGCAGCTGCTCGGCGAGCCCGACTCGACTCCGGTACTTCTCTACGGGCCCTACATCGACTACGTCGCGGTCGGCTACGGCGCGATCGCCGTTCTTGCGGCGCTCGAGCGCCGGAAGCGCACCGGCGCTGGCTGCACCATCGACCTGTCGCAGTACGAGGCCGGACTGCAATTCTTGACGCCCACGATCCTCGAGTTCGCGGCGAACGGGCGAATACCTGGTCGCCGCGGCAACGCCGACGCCGTCGCCACACCACACGGCGTGTACCGCTGCGCCGGTCTCGACCGTTGGGTCGCGTTGAGCGTTTGGAGCGACGCGGAGTGGCGGGCGCTACGCGATGTCACCGGCATCGATGGGCCGGCGATGGCGGCGCAACGCCGCGCCGCGCGCGCCCGGCTGGATGAGAGCATCGCGAAGTGGACGGCGACACGGGACCGCGACGAGATCGTGAGGCTCCTGCGCCGTAGGGGACTGCGGGCCGCGCCGGTGCTCTCGATCTCAGAGCTGTTCACCGACGCGCAGCTCGCGTATCGCGGTATGTGGCCGCTCACCAAGCACCCCACGATCGGCGAGATGCACGTCATGGCCCCGCCGTTCCGCCTCTCGACAACCCCGAGTCTTCAAGTGAGCGCCGGCCCGACGGTCGGCGCTGACAACGACCACGTCTTCGGGGAGATCCTCGGCCTATCGCTCGACGAACGGCGCAGACTCGAGCGCGATGGCGTCTTCGAATAGAGCGGCCCCTGCCCCTTCGGGGGCCCCTACCCCCGCCGCGAGCATCTGCGCATCGCTGCTGAGGAGGACATCGAGACCAGGCGCGCGCCCGGCTGGGACGACGTCCACCTCGTGCACGCGGCGCTGCCGGCGACCGACGCCGCGAAGATCGATCTCTCCGCGCGTCTCCTCGGCCACACGCTCGCGCTCCCACTCGTGATCGCGGGGATGACCGGTGGGCACTCCGGGGCCGAGCGGGTGAACACCACGCTCGCCGAAGCCGCGGCGCGGCATGGTCTCGGGATCGGCGTCGGAAGTCAGCGCGCCGCGCTGCGCGATCCAACTCTGCGGAGCACGTATGCCGTCGTTCGCGAGCGCGCGCCCAAGGCATTCGTGATCGCGAACGTCGGCGTCTCACAGCTCGTCGAGCAGGACGACGGGGAGCCGCTCGGCGCGAAAGACATCCGCACGCTCATCGAGATGGTCGGCGCGAACGCGATCGCGCTCCATCTCAACTACCTCGAGGAGTCGGTGCAGCCCGAGGGACAGACACGCGCGTTGGGTCTCGACACCGCGATCCGCAGGCTCGTTCGCCGAAGCTCGGTCCCGGTCATCGCGAAGGAGACCGGCGCGGGCATCAGCGGGGAGGCCGCGCGGCGTCTCCGCGCCCTCGGGGTGAAGGCGATCGACGTCGGCGGGGTCGGCGGCACCTCATTCGCGGCGATCGAGGCGATGCGCGCGGAGGAACGCGGCGACGCCGCGCGCGCGAGGCTCGGCCAGGTCTTCCGCGACTGGGGCATCCCGAGCGCCGTCGCGGTCGCCGGAAGCGCGCGCTCGGGTCTGCCGGTCATCGCGACCGGCGGCGTGCGCAGCGGTCTCGATGCCGCGAAGGCTCTCGCTCTTGGGGCGACGGTCGTGGGCGTCGGCCGGCCGCTGCTGCAGGCGGCGCTCGACGGGGCCGCCGCGGTCGACGAGTGGGTGCGGCAGTTCGCGCTCGAGTTGCGGACCGCGGCGTTCCTCTCGGGAGTCACGCGGACGCGCGACCTTTCGAAGCGCCTACTCGTGATCACCGGAGACACGCGCGACTGGATCGAGCAGCTCGGCTACGACCGCCGAGCCCGCGCGGCGAAGTGACCGTGCCCGAGTACACCCTCTTCCACCGCGTGGCCGAGCCGGAGAGTCGTCGAGCTCGGATTGAAGACGCGGATCGACTTTCAGAACGCGGAGACCGATGGCAAGGACGAGCTCGCGCGGCTTGGCGGCTCCTCCACGCCGGCGCTGTGGGACGGGCATACGCTCACTGTCGGCGAGTCCGCGGTCGCGCGGAAGCTCATAACGCTCAGGCCCGAAGTGGGTCCCGAGCGCGAAGACGGCTGGTAGGTGTCCGAGGGCACGACCCGCGCGGTCCTCGCGGCTTTCGCGGGCAACCTGGCGATCGCGATCACCAAAGCGATCGCGGCGTACGTGACCGGGTCCGGCGCGCTTGTCGCGGAGACCGCGCACTCGATCGCCGACTCCGTGAATCAGATCCTCCTTTATGTCGGCATCCGCCGGAGCGTGCAGCCCCCGACGGAGCGGCACCCGCTCGGCCACGGCAAAGAGCGCTACTTCTGGGCGCTGATCGTCGCGCTGTTCCTGTTCTTCGGCGGCGGCATCTTCTCGATGTACGAGGCGTACGAGCGTCTGACGCGTCCGCAGGAGCTCGGCGCGGTGTGGGTCGGCTTCGTCGTCCTCGGACTCTCGATGATCTTCGAGACCTTCTCATTGAGCGTCGCGGTGCGCGAGGTCCGGCACGCCGCGCGCGAGGAGGGCGTGCCGGTGCGCCGGTTCCTGCAACAGCTTCGCGACCCGGCCCTGCGCACGGTCCTCTACGAAGACAGCGCGGCACTCGCGGGCCTGCTCGCTGCGATCGTGGGACTGGGCCTCACCGTGCTGACGAACGATCACCGCTTCGATGCGCTTGCAAGCGCGGTGATCGGCGCCATCCTTATCTATGTCGCGTATCAGCTCGCGTGGAGCGCGCGCGGGCTCATCGTCGGCGAGGCTCCGCCCGAGGAAGTCGTCGAGAAGCTCCGCGCCGCGATCGCGAGCGAGCCGGGAATAGAAAAGATCATCGACCTCCGAGCGGTCCAGATGGGCACGAAGCAGCTCCTCGTCCTCGCGCGCGTCTCGGTGCGGGACAACATCCCCGCCGGGCAGGCCGAACGGCTCCTCGCGCGTTTGCGCGGCCGGTTGCAGCGCGAGCATCCGGAGGTGATGGATTCGTACGTGGAGCTCAACCCGTCGTGAGGCGTCGGGCGGGGACATAATCCGCCAGGTGGGGGAGCCGCGTCTTACGGAGCTGCCCGCGCGGTACAACGCCGCCGAGACGTTCATCGATTCGCACCGCGGCGTCCGCGAGTCAGCCGTCGCGATCCGCTGCCAGGGAACGAGCGTCACCTACGGCGAGCTCGCCGCGAACGTCGACCGCTGCGGGAACGCATTGCGCGAGCTCGGGATCGGGCTCGAGCAGCGCGTCCTCATCCTGTGCGTCGATTCGCCGGCGTTCGTCTACGCGTTCTTCGGCGCGATCAAGATCGGCGCAGTGCCCGTCCCGACCAACACGCTCCTCACGCCGCGCGATCTCGCATACGTACTGAATGACAGCCGCGCCGTCGCTGTCGTCGTCTCGGCCCCGCTCCTCCCGAAGGTCCTCGAGATCCGAAAAGATGTGCCGCGCCTCAAGCACGTCATCGTCGCGGGCGGTGACGAAGCGCTTGGGGCCCCTACCCCATCAGGGGCCCCTACCCCTGGGGTGCTCTCCCTCGAGAAGCTCCTCGCAGCAGCGAGCGATGAGCTCTCGCCGGCCGACACGACACCCGACGACCCGTGCTTCTGGCTCTATTCATCGGGCACGACGGGTTTCCCGAAGGGCGCCGTGCACCTGCAGCACGACATGGTCTATTGCGCCGACACCTACGGCGCGCAGGTCCTGCGCACGACCGAGGACGATCGGCATTTCACCGTCTCTCCCTTATTCCACGCGTACGGTCTCGGGAACGGCGTGTTCTTTCCGTTCGCGGTAGGCGCGTCGAGCGTGTACAAGCCGGAGCGCGCGACTCCCGATCTCGTGTACTCGCTCATCACGCAGGAGAAACCGACCATCCTCTTTACCGCGCCGACGTTCTACGCCGCTCTGCTCGCGTACCCCGAGCAAGACTTCAAATACGACCTCTCGTCACTGCGGATCTGCGTGAGCGCCGGCGAGGCACTGCCGAAGACGCTCTTCGATCAGTGGAAGAAGCGGTTCGGGCTCGAGATCCTCGACGGCATCGGCGCGACCGAGATGCTCCACATCTTCATCTCCAATTACCCCGGCAAGGCGAAGGGCGGCACGAGCGGCACGCCGGTGCCCGGATACCGCGCGAAGATCGTGGACGACGATGGCGTCGAGCTGAGCAAGGGCGAGATCGGAAATCTGTGGGTCTCGGGCGACTCATGCGCGGCCTACTACTGGAACAAGCACGAGAAATCCAAAGCCGCGTTCAAGGGCGAGTGGTACGTCACCGGCGACAAGTACCACCTCGACGCGGACGGTTACTACACCTACGAGGGCCGTGGCGACGACATGCTCAAGGTCTCGGGGCAATGGGTCTCGCCGGCCGAGGTCGAGGCCGTGTTGATGGAGCACCCCGCGGTGCTCGAGTGCGGCGTGGTCGGCGCGAAAGACAAGGACGAGCTCGTCAAGCCGAAGGCCTTCGTGCTGCTCAAGAACGGCAAGAAGCCATCGGA
>VBGU01000006.1:0-2580 GCA_005881085.1 Chloroflexota bacterium
GGTTCCCGTGCCCATGGCAGGCAGCGAGTGGGCCACCCACACCTGGTGAAAGTTCTGAATCTGCGTGATGTTGCAACCCTGCCCGATGTTCGCGACGGGGTCCGCGGTGATCCACTGGACGTAGACCTCGCCCGTCTGAGGGTCGACTTCGATGTCGCTCGGGACGGTGTTGCAGAACGAGTTTGCGAAAGCGATCAAGTTGGTCCCGAGCACGTCTATCGAAGGACCGAAGCTCTGCCCGCCGTCGTTGGAGGCCGCCACGTTGATCTGGCTGACCGAAAAATCGTGGTAGCTGATGTAGACCTGATCCTCTGTTGCGTCGTGTTTGCTTGGAAACACCGCGAGCCATGGCCGGTCGATGAGCGAGGGGTTCACGGCAGCGATGTTGTTGACGCCCCAGTTCGCGCCACGGTCGTCGCTCCAGAACAGATGCGTCTGCAGAAGGAGCGGGAGCCGCTCGAGGGCTGTGATGTCGGCATCACCGTCATGCAGGGCGTTGCCCCGCCGACGCGGATGGCGACATCGCCCAGGTCGCTTCCGAAGGGCGCATTGGCCAGGGGGAGCTGCACAAACGTGCGGCCGCCGTCATCGGAGCGGGCGGCGTGTGCTCCAGACGCCTGCCACGCCACATACACGGTGCCGTCGGAACGATCCACGGCGATGTATGGCTCCGTCGCGTTCAGCTGAGCCGGCGGCGAGACCTGTTCGGTGAAGCCGAGGATGTCGCCCGCGAGCACGATCGCCGCGTACGTGAAGGGGGTAAGCACCGCCGCGCTCAACAGCAAGACCGCGAGCTTGCGCATGACTCGTCCTCCCTGCGGCGGCTTTAGCGCGCCGCGAAAGTACAGGTCTTCGTCACCAGGTCTCAGTGGATCTGCACGTTGCCGCCATCAAGCTTCTGCTTGCCCGAGTCGTAGCCGTTGCTCAGCCTGATCCGGTACGTGTCGTTCGTGCCTGGCTCACCCCTGTCCTGGACGTCGATCTCGTACCCGAACGATCCGGCGCCGTTAACGGTCGCCTGACCGAAGATGCTCGCCGCGGTCAGCAGACTGTCGCAGGTAATCGAGACCACGCTGATCGAGTGGACGTCGAGCGGCTCGGCCGGGCCGTGGTCGAGGTACTGCTCCTGCCCGCTCGCGATGCCGGCCAGCCCGCTGGCGTTGCCGCCGAAGTTCGCGACGTCGCCGTGGTCCGTCGTGATCTGGCCACCCTGTGTGATGTTGGCCTCGCAGTTCGTCGGCGGGGCGACCCACGTCTTCGATGCGGTGTCGCTCGGCTCCCCGGGATCCTGCATCCCGTTGCCGTTGAGATCGGCGAAGGCGCTGATCGAATCGCTGCCCGTCGCGATGCCCGTGTAGCAGAACTGGGCCTGGCCATTCGCGTCGGTGGTCGTCGTTCCGTGCGCCGTGTTGGCACCGGACACATCAAAGACGACGGTGACGCCGGAGCTCGGACTCCCCGAAGCGGTCCGCACGGTCGCGGTCACGCAATGTTGTGAGCCGATGGTGTTCGTCGCGGTCTGCGGGTCGAGCGAGAGGCTGGCCGCGCCGCCGATGGCCGTGAAGCTTGCGTCGTAGGCGCGGGCGACGTCGATCAGGTTGAACAGCACGCCGCCGATCCCGACGACCGATGGTGGACCGCTGTTCGCCGGCAGGGCGAGCGTCATCGTGCTTGCCGTGACGCTGAAGAGCGTGCTGCTCAGCGGCTGCGTTCCGGCCTCGAGAGTCACCTGCGAGATCGGGACATCGATCGTGATCTTTCCGTTCGCCCCAATCACGACCGAGCACGCTCCCGCCGCGGTGATCTCGGTCCTGCCCGGGTAAGTCATCGTCACGCCGCCACCGAGAAGCTGCGCGTTGTTCTCACCTGAGAAGCACCGGACGAGCACCCCCGCGGTCGACTCGGCGTAGACGAAGAACTTCTTCCCGCCGCTCGTGCAGGAGCTGTTCGGCTGCGCGCAGTTCGGGTCGGCGGGCACGAACCATTGGGTCAGCCAGACGAGGTCGGTGTCCGCGTCCGGTGTGCCCGGCGGGAGAAGACTCAGATTGTTGAGCGTCATCTTGACGCGGTAGCACGCTGTCCCGAATGGATGGCAGTCGGAGGCAGCGGGCTTCGACATGCTCGACTCGAGGATGTCGAGGTTCGCGAAATTGGCGCTCGTGATCCCGCCGGCCTCGTACCTGCCGTCGCCAGAGGGATCGGTCGTGGTGTTGAAGATGATCGGGTCGCCGGTCACCGTCGTGTTGGCGAAGAGGCCCGGTCCGCCGTTCTGGCGCACGTACATGCCGTGCGGTGCGAACGGCTCGGTGATCGCGTTCGAGTCGGCGAACGCGATCTCGGCCTCGCCTTGCCGGCCGATCCGCGTCTGCAGGAAGTCCCCGAGCGTCCGGTCGCCGCACTGATTGCCGATGAGCGTGAACATCGTCCCCTTATGGACGTAGTGCTCGCCGGCCAGGATCGGCGCGGTGAACGTCGGCGACGTTGCGTTGCCGTTCAGTGTCTGAACCATGAAGAGGCTCCAGATGCCGCTCGTCGTCGCGTCCGGTCCACCAGGACCCCCGCCGTTCGCGCCGCAGAAGG
>VBGU01000006.1:2609-15946 GCA_005881085.1 Chloroflexota bacterium
ATGCGATATCGACGCGCCCGTTGTCTCCGGCGGCAGGCCAGGCGAAGACGTTGTTGTGGAGGCCGGGTGTCGGGATCGTGACCGGCGTCGACCAGGTGTTGCCCTCGTTCGTCGAGAAGCTGTACTTGAGCAGTGTGTCGCCAGTGACCTGCCCGGTGCCATTGATGGGTGCCTGCTCCCATACGGCGTAGAGGGTCCCGGACTTGTCGATGGCCATCGTCGGGAAATTGGCGCCGGTCTTCGAGCCAGGGAAGCTCGCCACTGGTAGGTCGACGCAGTCGAGACGGCTCGGATCGCTCACATTGGTAATGGGTGGCCCGAACGCGACCGGGAAGCAGCGGCCGATCAGGATCTTGCTCAGCGACGCGTCGTCATGGATGACGTAGACGTGCTCGACAGCCGACGCAAGTGTCGACTGCCCGTTGTGGTCCGTCTTTGTCGCGACGGGGCTGACCTCGTCGTTTCCCATGATCCCCTCGTTACAGGTTCCGATGCCACTGACCCTGTTCCCGGGGCCGAACTGGATCCCCGCGGTGCTCGAGAGCGCGCTCGTCACCGGGGAGCGCCACATGGTAAGGACGTTGTTGGCGAAGCCTGAGACCGGGCACTGGAGGGCGCCCGACCCGATCTGGTCCGCAACGAGGTAGATGCTTCCGCCCGCCGTCGGATCGCCATCGGTCGCGAACCACTGCCGGTCGACGAGCGTGTCAGGCACGCCCGTGTTGCTGCAGGCGAAGAACGTCTGACCTTGATCGTCCGATCGCGCGGTGCTGAAGTTCAGGAGGGTCAGGTCGGCGAAGTAGAGGTGTCCGTTCGAGTCGACGGCGATCTCGGTGTCGCCGCCGCCCGCGCATGTGGGGTTGACCTTGCCCACGGTCGGCGTGGCGGCGGGGATCCACTTGAAAGTCCGTCCGCCGTCGAGCGAGCGCCAGATCCAGCTCGTATCAGACGAGAGCGCCCCGGGGACGCTTGTGTAGATGGCCCGCGCATTCGCGGTGTTTGTGAGGCTGGTCCGGGGATCGAGGCGAATGTCTTGCTCGAAGCCGACCCCCTGGATGCCGCTGATCGTCGGTTGACCGAACGTCGGCGCATCTGGGACGATCGAGGCGATCTGGCCGTTCGGTTGCCCGTGGGATGCCGCAAGCGACACCTGCGACTCCTGGCTCGAACTCGATCCGTCGGCCCGGCCGCTGACGCTCGGCACCGGCGCGACGAGGACGAGCGCGACGATTAAGATTGGGACCGGACCGAGCGAGGGCGTTCGATGGTGGCGTTTCATATGAGCCTCTCCCAAGATCTCTCTCGTCAGGAAAGGGCTGGCGCAGCTGAACGCCGAGGCCTTGCTGCATGGCCGGTGCCAGGACGAGACGAGGCTCGGTCGAGCGCCGAATGGTCGGGCGATCGGTCCGCCTCGCGGGGCTGATCACCAAGCGCTGGGCGATCTCACCGTTCGAGAGGCGGTCGCGACGAGCCTCATGATCTGGCGTTCGCGCTGGGTGAGCGGGTCGCTGAGGAAGCGGGCCACCGCTGGTCGTTTCGCTAACGGCAGCTGATCGGGACTCACACATGCGGCGAGCTGACGTCGCAGGACTTTTCCGATGAGCGTCTTGGGTAGCTCGGTGCGAAAAACGATTTCGCCGGTGTAGAGCCAACCGTCGCGGAGCACCGCCGCGGTCTCCTTCGGCTTCTGCCAATACCCATCTATGAGATTGGGGCCGCGAAGGCACAGCTCCCCCGCCTCACCCGCGTCCACCTCGCGCGTGCCGGTCTCGATGTCGACGATCTTGCAGTCGACGTCGGGCATCGGAAGGCCGACCCGAAACGAAGGACGGCTTGAGCGGCTGCAGGTCGGCGATCGTCCGCGTGAGAAGCTGCTGCTCTTCGTTGTCCTTGGGGGGAAAGAACTCGAACGAGAACGTCTGCCCGGTTGCGAGGAGGTCGACGATCCGGGCCATTCCCCGGCGAGTTTAGGTAGGTCGATGGCCGGGTTGGCGCGCGGCGGCGTTAGCCACCGCTGTCCCTGACGGTCTGCTCCGGACTGCCCTCGATCGGTGCCGCGTGCCACGAGCTGCTTGCACAATGGCCGTTCGCGAACGCGGCTTCTTCAGGGCTTCCCCCGACCGGCGCCACGCAAAACGGGGCTGGCTGGATCGCCTGTCTGGTCGGCCCGCTGCCCGCCCAGGTCAGGGAGCCGCAGCTGACAAGCGCCAGGGCGACGAGTGCTGAACGCGCGTAGCCGAGAGCGTCCACCCGAGAGAACTGTGATTTCGCCACCTCTGTACCTCCAGGTCGATGGCCCGACGATGGAGGTCAGGGGCGGCGCGCACATCCGGAACAGTACGGAGAAACGGTACGGAACTTAGGGCGGGCGCTAGGCTCGGCCAGCGGCGCCAACTCTTGCTGCAATCTCGGCGCGATTCCGCACCGCGAGCTTGTCCATGATCCGCTCGACGTGACTTTCGGCGGTTCGCTCTGAAATGACGAGTCGCGTCGCGATCTGACGGTTCGTGAACCCTTCGGCGATGAGGTCGGCGACCTCGCGCTCACGTGGCGTGAGCGCGGTCTTCACCGAGGCGGCCCGCCGCGGGACGGGGGGCATCGAGAGGTCGTGCGCGCGAGCCCACGCCGCGAGCCGGCCGAGAAACCACGTTGCCCCGCCGCGCCGCCAGAAGGCGATGACGGCCTCGAGATCCGCGCGCGCCGCCGCTTCATCCTCGGGGTGCCTCCGCTGGAGCAGAAGCTCCGCACGATGCAGGCACGCGATGGTCCAGACAAATGGCCACTGACCCTCCGCGAGCATCTCGACGCTCAGCTCGGCGAGGCGCATAGCGCTGTCGAGGTCGCCCGTCTGCTCGGCGAGAAGTACGCCGCCGTAGGCTCGGCGCGCCTGGCGTTCTCGCGATTCGATTGGCGCCGGAACGCCATGCATCGCGAGCGCGATCCAGCGATCGAGTAGGGACCTATCGCTCAGCCTGCGCGCGGCCTCCACCCCGAGGACGACGGCGACGTCGAGGCTCCATCTCCATGAGCCCTCGGTGAGTGGCTTCACAGCCAGCTCCGCGTGCTCGATCGCGGCCCCCGGATCGTCGGCGAGCAGCAGTGGCTGAGCCGACGTAGCCGCGAAACTCGTCCAGGCCGGCGGCCCCTTCAGCAGACGGCTACGCAGCGCGTCGAGGTCCGGCATCGCCTCCGGCCCGCGTCGCGCGACCTCGACGAGGGCGATCCGAAGTCCGACCTCGGCTGAAACATTGCTGTCGGGCACCAGCAGCCGGGAGACCCGCAGAGCGCGATCGAAGTCGCCGCTGGCGATGGCTTGCTCGACCTCCAGGGCCGACAAGAGACCACCAACATAGCCGTGCTCGTGTGCATGTGCGACAGCATCCTCGTAGAGCCGTCGACGCTCCTCGGGCGCTCTTCCGAGGAGGGTTGTTGCGCTCATGAGCGCCAGCCGGCAGGCGAACACAAGCTCAGGAGCACCGCTCTCGTACGCGAGTGCAAGCGCGGTCTCGAGGTCCTTCATTCCTTCGCTCCTTCCGTCACGGACGAGCCCGAAGCCGCGCTGGCGGAGGCCGTCGGTCTGAATATCGGGTCGGTGTAGGCGCCGCCCGATCTCGACAACTCGATCGGCCCACTGCACAGGGCCGCGAAAGGCATCGGCGGTCCTTAACGTGTTGGAGACGGTGTCCTCAAGGTTGCGTTGGCGGTAGGCCTCCGCAAGCTCCGCGGTCTCGCCGAGCGGCTCCAGAAGGCGGATCGCTTCGTCGCCCAGCCGCGTCGCTTCGTCCGCCTCCCCGAAGTAGATATGTATTCCCGACAGTACGGAGAGAACGACCCCCGTGCGGCCCACGTCGCCGCGAGCATCGTAAGCGCGACGCGCTTCCTCGGCCGCGCGCATCGCCTCATGCCCTTCGCCGGTGCGAAACGCCGCCTGCGCGAATCGCAGCTGCAGGTCCGCGAGGTCCGCGCCGTCGGGGGCAAGCTCGAGTGCGCGCGCGAGGTGTCGGTGGGCTTGGGCGAAAGCGAAGAGCCGCGCCGCCCGCCGGCCGGCAAGGTCGTGATAGCGGAAGGCCTGGTCTGCCATCCCGGCCTCGTCGTAGTGGTAAGCGAGCTCCTCCGCGTCGCTTTCCCTGTCTGCGCCAGCGCGCTCCTCCAGCGCGAGCGCGGTGTCGCGGTGCAATAGGCGGCGCTCCCTCGAGAGAAGTTCAGCCAGGACGCTTTCGCGCGTGAGCGCGTGGTGGAACCGGAAAACATCGGTCTCTGAGGAGTCGGACTCATCGATGAGCTGCGCTTCGACCGCTTCGCGCAGCGCGAGTGTGAGAGCGTCATCCGACATTCGCGTCACTTGACGCAGCAGCGCGAAATCGAACGATGGACCGATGACCGCTGCGATACGCAGCGCCTGACGGGCGCTCTCGCGGAGGCCAGCGAAGCGGTCCTGCAGCGTGTCCCGCACAGACGATGGAAGGACCATGTCGCCGACTCGGCCCTCGTGGTGCCAGCCGCCGTCGCGGTAGACAAGGCGCTTGGTCTCCACCAGCGCCTTCAGGATCTCCTCGGTGAAGAAGGGATTCCCTTCGCAGCGCTCGTGAATCGTCTGAACGAGCTCTTTGGGGACGGCGGCGCCCAGCCCAAGCGCCGCGTGGGTCATCTCGCTCGTCTCGTCAGCGCTCAGCGGGCCGAGCGTCAACGTGTCGGCCAGTCGGCCGCGAGAGAGAGCGGTCAGGACGGCTCGGAGGGGATGGAGCCTATGAAGCTCCTCCGTTCGGTAGGTTCCCACGAGGAGGGCAGTCCGATCCTGGAGCGCTTTCGTCAGATATTCGAAAAGTTCGAGCGTCCCCTCGTCGGCCCAGTGAAGGTCGTCGATGGCCACCACGATCGGCGCTCTTCGTGTCAAATCCGCGAACGTCGTGGCGAAGAAGCGGAGACTTCGATAGCGCATGTCCGGATCGGTGAACGCGTTGGCTTGAGACTCTGGCCCCCGAGGGACATCAGTTACGCCGTGCAACGAATCGACGAATGGCCCGAAAGGCCGCCGGGCTTCCGCTTTGTTGCATTGCCCGTGAAGGATCCGCGCCCCTCTGGGCCGCGCATGCGCGAGGAACGCGGCGAGGAGCCTACTCTTGCCGATTCCGGCATCGCCGGCGATGAGCACAGTCCGGCCGGCACCGCGCAGCGCCTCCGCGAGCAACGCATCCAGCGCGGCGAGCTCGGTCTCGCGGCCGACCAACGTCGGACAAAGGATTCGGTGATGAGCAGCAGGCTTATCTACCCGGCGCACGAGGTCATTGTGTGCGCTCATGCAACTGCGATAACGCGTCGGGAACTAGGCCGCGGTCCTCAGCCGGCGCGCGGCAGCGGCACGATCGGAACGCCCGGCTCTTCGGCGGCGAGCTGGCGTCGAAGCACTTTTCCGATAAGCGTCTTCGGGAGCTCCGCGCGGAACACGATCTCGACGGGGACTTTGTATGGCGCCAGATTCGCGCGGCAGTGGTCCGTCAGCTCCTGCGCCGTCGCTTTGCCGCCCGGCCGGAGCACGACGAACGCCTTCACCACCTCGCCCTTCGATGGGTGCGGGACGCCCACGGCCGCGGCCTCGAGCACCGCGGGATGCGAGTACAGGACCTCATCGACCTCGCGGGGGTACACCTTGAAGCCGGAGACGATGATCATTTCCTTCTTGCGGTCGACGACGAACAGGTAGCCGTCCTCGTCCATGCGGACGATGTCGCCGGTGTAGAGCCAACCGTCGCGCAGGACAGCTGCGGTTTCCTCCGGCTTGTGCCAGTAACCGTCCATGAGATTCGGCCCCCGCAGGCACAGCTCCCCCGCCTCGCCCGCGTCCACCTCGCGCGTGCCGGTTTCGATGTCGACGATTCTGCAGTCGACGTCAGGCATCGGGAGGCCGACTGACCCAGGCTTGCGGATTCCCTCGCGCGGATTCGAGTGCGTCACCGGTGCAGCCTCGGTGAGGCCGTACCCTTCGAGCACCTTCCCGCCCGTGAGCCCTTCGAATCGCTTCATGACCTCGATCGGGAGCGGCGCGGACCCGGACATGAACCACTCGATCGAACGCAGGTCGTACTTCGCGAGGTCACGCGACTCGTTGAGAAGGATGTAGATGCGCGGCGCGCCCGGGAAAAAGCGCGGCCGATGTTTCTGGATCGCGAGGAGGATGTGCTTCAGATCTGGACGGGGGATGAGGACCATCGTCATCGCTTTGAGAGTCGCCAGGTTCATGACAACCGTGAGACCGTACACATGGAAGAACGGCATGATCGCGAGGATCCGATCGCCCGGGGCCACCGCCGCGTGCCACGCGTGGCACTGGTGGACGTTCGCTACGAGCGCTCGATGAGACAGCATCGCGCCCTTTGGGACGCCGGTCGTGCCTCCGGTGTACTGAAGAACGGCGAGGTCCGCAGGCGCGACGTCCACCGGGACGCGCGCGCTCGGGTCGGCGAGCATGTCACGCAGCCACATCGCGCGGGGATCGCGGCGAAGATCGACGCGATGACCTTCCTTGCGCTCACGCAGCGCGGTGAAGAGGATGCGCAAGGCGAGCGCGAAGTGCTCCTTCACGTTCGTGACGACAATGCGCTCGACGCTCGTCCCCATCGCCGCTTCGGCGACCTGGGGGTAGAGGCGCGAGAGGACGACGACGACGCGGGCGCCCGAGTCCACAAGCTGGTTGTGGAGCTCGCGTACCGTGTAGAGGGGATTCGTCGGAACGACGACCGCACCCGCCTTGAGGCTGCCGAAGAATGAGTAGACGAATTGCGGGCAGTTCGGGAGGACGATGGCGACCCGGTCGCCTTTCTTCACACCGAGCCGCTGGAGGCCCGCGGCGAAGCGGTCGGCGAGCTCGTCGAGATGTCGGTACGTCATCGCCGAGTCGATGCAGCGATTTCCCACAGCCCCGCCAAATACGGTCGCAACGGTCTCCGGGTGCTCGCGGGCGGTGCGTTCGAGCAGGGCGTGGAGTGTCAAGCTGGGGTACGTCAGATGGCGTAGGACCCCAGGGTCGTATGCCGCTTCCCATTGGCCCACCGGCTGCATCATGCTCATAACGTCGAAACTCGCTTGACCGCTAGCCATGCAAGCCCAATGCCGCGCGTGTTGATACTCGGCGGCGCTCGGACACCGTTCGTGAGGGCGGGAACCGACTTCGCCGAGCTCGATGTGCTGGACCTCGCCCGCGCGGCCACCGCCGAAGCGCTCGCGCGCACCGAGCTCGATCCGGGCCAGGTCGACGAAGTGATCTTCGGCAATGTCGCGCGGCCGGTCGCCTATCACAACCTCGCGCGTGAGGTCGTCCTCTCGCTTTCGATGCCGACGCGCATCCCAGCGTTCACCGTCGGCCTCGCGTGCGCGTCGGCGTGCGTCGCGATCACGAGCGCCGCCGATCACATCGCCGGCGGAAACGCCGACGTGGTAGTCGCGGGCGGAAGCGAGTCGCTCACCAACGTCCCGCTCACGCTGACTCCGCGCCTCGCGCGTGCGCTCATCGCCGCGTCGCAAGCCAAGAGCCTTCCCGCGAAAGCTCAATCCCTCGCACATGTCCGCGCCTCCGACATCGCGCCGGTGGCTCCAGGTATTCGCGAGACCTCAACGGGCCTGACGATGGGCGAATCGGCCGAGCGCATGGCCGCCATCAACGCCATCTCGCGCGAGGACCAGGACGCGTGGGCGCTCCGCAGCCATCGGATGGCGGCAGCGGGATGGGACGACGGTCGTCTCGCGGCGGAGGTCGCGCCCGTTTATGTCGATGGACACGCGATCACCGCCGATAACCACATCCGGCGCGACTCGACGCTGGAGAAGCTGGCGACGCTCCGGCCGGTGTTCGATCGCGAGCACGGGACGATCACGGCCGGCAACGCCAGTCCGCTGACGGATGGCGCCGCGGCCGTCGTGCTCGCGAGCGAAGCGCGGGCGCAAGCGCTGGGGCTCGAGCCGCTCGCGGCGGTGCGGAGCTACGCCTACGCCGCGGTCGACCCGGCCGATCAGCTGCTCATCGCGCCGGCGTACGCGATCCCGATCGCGCTTCGTCGCGCGGGCATCACGCTCGACGACATCGACGTCTTCGAGATGCACGAGGCCTTCGCCGCGCAGGTGCTATCGACGCTGGTCGTGCTCGAGCGCAACGGCGTCGGCCGCGTCCCCGTTGAGAAGCTGAACGTCATGGGCGGCTCCATCGCGCTCGGCCACCCCTTCGGCGCCACGGGCGCGCGCATCGTGCTGACGCTCGCGCGCGAGATGAAGCGGCGCGGAGCGCGGTACGGCCTCGCGACCGCTTGCGCGGCGGGTGGCAACGGCGCCGCGATCATCCTGGAGCGCGCGGCATGATCACCAAGATCTCGGGGGGCTCCGCCCCCCGGCCCCCGGCGCCCATCGCACAGGACACGCGACCATCGGTCACGTTCATTCCGGCGGATGCCGCGGGCGTGGCGCGGATCGTCATCGACCGTCCCGGTGATCCGGTGAACGCGATCGACGTGCGGCTCATGGAAGATTTCGCCGCGGCGATCGCCGCGGCGCGCAACGCACGCCCGCGCGGTCTCGTCGTCTCGAGCGGCAAGGAAGGCCAGTTCGTCGCTGGAGCCGATCTCTCGCTGTTGCGGGGCACGTCGCAGAGTGACATCGAGAAGGCGAGCCGGTCGATGCAGCGCGTGCTGAACGACCTCGCCGCGCTTCCGTTCGTCACCGTCGCGGCCATCAACGGCCCCGCGCTCGGCGGCGGCCTGGAGATCGCACTCGCGTGCGACACGCGGATCGCCGCTGACGCCCCGAACGTTCGCGTCGGGTTGACCGAGACGCGTCTCGGCCTCATCCCGGCAGCCGGCGGAACGCAGCGGCTGCCGCGGCTCATCGGCCTTCCGCGAGCCCTTGACATGATCCTCACCGCACGCCAGCTCGCACCGAAGCGCGCGCTGCGCGCGGGCGTGATCGACGAGGTCGTTCATCCGGCCGTTCTCCTTCGCGCGGCGATCGACCACGCGACGCGCGACACAAAGCGAAAACCGAAAGGCGGCGCGACCGTGGTCGAGCGGGCCGCGACGCACTTCGCTCCCGCGCGCGCCATCGCGCTGCGGCAGGCCCGATCGCGGACGTTCGCTGAGACGAAAGGCCGGTATCCCGCGCAGCTCGCGGCGATCGACGCGGTCGCGATCGGCCTCGCAAAAGGCATCGACGCCGGACTCGACGCGGAGGCGCGCGCGTTCGGCGAGCTCGCGATCGGCGAGACCGGCCGCAGCCTGACCGCGCTCGTGATGCTCACGCTGCGGCAGCGGAAGGCCGCGTTCGAAGGGCTCGGGAAGCCGCGCGCGATCGCGAACGTCGGCGTTGTCGGCCTCGGCTTCATGGGTTCGGGCATCGCTCAGGCCGCGGCCGCATCCGGCCTTCGTGTGCGCGCGCGCGATCGCGACGCGGCGGCGGTCGCGACGGGCCTCTCATCGATTCGCGCCCTCACCACCGACGCCACGAAGAAGGGCGTCTTCGAGCGCCGCGAAGCCGCGCGGATCGTGGGCCGCGTCACGGGCGGACCGGACCTGAGCGGCTTCCACAACGCCGACCTCGTCATCGAAGCGGTGTTCGAAGAGATGGCGACGAAGCGCCGTGTGATCGCCGAGCTCGAGCAGGTGCTGCGGCCGGAGGCGGTCATCGCGACGAACACCTCGGCGCTGCCGATCGCCGAGATCGCGCGCGAGGCGCGCTCACCCGAGCGGATCGTCGGAATGCACTTCTTCTCGCCGGTGCACAAGATGCCCCTCATCGAAGTCGTTCGTCCGGCCGCCGCGGACGCGGACGCCGTCGCGACCGCCGTGGCGGCCGCGATCGCGCTGGGCAAGACACCGATCGTCGTCAGCGACGGTCCGGGCTTCTACACGACACGCGTGCTCTCGACGATGATCGGCGAGGCGTTCACGATGCTCGCCGAGGGCGACTCGATCGAGGCGATCGACCGCGCGATGACAGCTTTTGGCTGGCCGGTCGGTCCGCTGCAGCTTGTTGACGAGGTCGGCCTCGAGGTCGCGGGCCATGCGGGCGAGACGGTCGCGAAGGCGCGTGGGATGACGGCCCCGACGATCGTGCAACAGCTCGTCGCCGAAGGCTTCAAAGGCAAGCACAAGGGCGGCGGCTTCTACCGGTATGACGGGGGCCGCCGCACGCCGAACCCGCGGGTGCGCGAGCTTCTCGGCGCACCGACTCATCCCGCTGCCGGCGACATCGCCGAGCGGCTCACGGTCACGTTCATCAATGAAGCCGCCCGCTGCCTCGACGAAGGCGTGCTCCGATCGCCGGGCGAAGGCGACCTCGGCGCGGTCCTCGGTCTCGGGTTCCCGCCGTTCCTGGGAGGACCGTTCCGCTACGCGGACGCGCAGCGGCAACGGGTCGTGACCACGCTCGAGCGCCTGGCCGCGTCGCGCGGCGACCGGCTTCTACCGACGGAGTCGCTGCGATCGCGGCGGCCGTTCTTCAGCCTGTGACCGCGTCGAACTTCTTCAGCGGCAATCCGGACCTCCTCGAGGTGTTCGACAAGGTGATCCCGTGGTCGCGAGTCGTCGGTGCGGTCGAGGGACCAGGCGCCGACGTTCCGGCGACCGTGTCGACGTGGCGCGAGGTGCTCGATCTCGCCGGGCGGTACATCGCGACGGAGATCGCCCCGCGCGCCGCGGAAGTCGACGCGATCGGGGTCATCCGCGAGAACGGTCAGGTGCGGATGAACGAGCCGATGACCGAGAACCTCCGCGGTCTCGCCGAGCTTGGCCTCGCATCGCCTTCGGTGCCCGTCGATTTCGGCGGAGCGGGGCTGCCGTTCACTGTGACGATGATGATCGGCGAGATGCTCGCCCGCGCCGATCTCGCGACGCAGGTGCAGCACGGCATCGGGTGGAACTCGCCGGCGGCGCTCATCTATCGCTTCGGCACCGACGAGCAGAAGGCGCGCTATCTGCCTCCGCTCGCGAAGGGCGAGATGATGGGCGCGGTCGCGATGACCGAGCCGCAGGCGGGATCGGACGTCGGCCGTCTCACGACGACCGCGACGCCGCGCCAGGACGGCTGCTGGATCCTTCAGGGGCGTAAGCAGTTCATCTCGGCCGGGCAGGGCGACATGGTCATCGTGCTCGCGCGATGCGTCGCCGGCTCGACCGGGCTCGACGGTCTGGGCATGTTCGTCGCCGATCGCGAGGACAAGAACTACATCGTCGAGCGCGCCGAGCACAAGTTCGTGATCCGCGCTTCGCCGACCTGTGCGCTGCTGTTCGAAGGCACGCGCGCGACGCCGCTCGGGAAACCGGGAGATGGCTGGAAGCAGATCCTCACGTTCATGAACGAGTCGCGACTCGGCGTCGGGATCCAGGGCATCGGTGTCGCGACCGCGGCGTTCGAGAGGGCCTCGGAGTACGCGGCGCAGCGCGTCCAGATGGGAAAGCCGATCCGCGAGCACCCCATGGTCGCCGAGATGCTCCTCGACATGGAGACGACCGTGACCGGCGCGCGCGCACTCGCATACACGGCCGCCGTGCTCCAGGACCTCGTGCTGTTCGGTCGCGACGAGCAAGCCGCTCGCGACCTCCGCGAGCTCACGCCGCTCGTGAAGTGGTACGGGACCGAAGGCGCGGTCCGCGTCTGCCGCCTCGCGCTGCAGATCCATGGTGGCGTGGGTGTCGTCGACGAGTACGACGTCGGCCGATTCATGCGCGACAGCCTCATCACGCCGATCTATGAAGGAACGTCGCAGATCCAGTCGCTCATGGCCGTGAAGGACCTGATGAAGGCGACGATGCAGCGCCCGCGGTCGCTCCTCGGCGGCGGCCCGAGCCGCCTGCTCGCGGACGCGTCGTTCGACGGCCGGGTCGGATCCGACTTCGCCGCCGCACGCGGACACATCGTCGGCGTATTGCGCTCGCTCATGGGCCGCCTCGTGCGGCGCAAAGGACCGGGTCTCCTGCGCGGCGCACCGCTCGCCGACGAGGATCTCGGACCGATCCTCTTGCATGCCGAACGGATCACGGAGGCGCTCGCTCACGCGCATGTCGCGCGTGTGCTGGCCGAGCGCGCGCGCAACATTCCGGAGCGCCGCCGGCTTGCCGAGCGCGCGGCCCGCACGGCACGACTCGTGGCCGAGCGCAATAGGCGCGCGATCGCGCTTGATGACGGCAGCGTGTTCGAGCGGATCGCCGCGTGGCGGTCGGAGCGGAACTAGGGCGCCGGGGTCAGGCGGCGCGCTTCTCGGGCCTGGTCAGCGCTGAAACGAACCGTGTGATGTGATCGTTCGCCCACGCCGCGACCTCGAGCGGCAGCGAGTGGCCGACGCCGCGAGCGATGCGGACCTGCGCAAGCGGCAACTCTTTGCAGCGGCGAGCGTCCAGAGCCGAGATCACCCGATCCTCGTCGCCCCACAAGACCAGCGTCGGGATCTTGCTGAGCTTCGTGAGGGGCCCGTCGATGCGGATGCCGAGCTGCTCGCCGCCAGGCAGGAGCGCTCGCGCCTTGCGCCAGCGCCGGGGCTGATTGGCCCAGATGATCGCCCGCGCGGAGAGGGCGCGCGGGCGGGCACCCAGGCCGTGACGGACGAGCCTCGCGATGAACCGCGCGTCACTACGCCGGCGGCTCCCGACGAGGACCCGCCGTATCGCCGACGCGCTCAGCACGCTTGGCCGAAGAAGCGCGCGACCAAGAAGCGGAACGCAGTACAGCTTGTAGATCCAATGCAGCGATACGCCGAGACCGACCGGAGCGATCAGGACGAGCCCGCTCACGAGCTCGGGGTGGCGGATGGCGAGGTGCATCGCGACGCCGCCGCCGAGCGAGTGGCCGAGAACAAGGGCCGGCGGGATCTTAAGACCCGTCACAACGCGAGCGACGTAGTCGGCGAGCTGGACGACATTCGCGTCGGACGCTTTGAGAGCCGGCCGGAGCGCGAACCCGGGCAGATCGATGACGTGGACGGTCCATCCCAAACGGCGAAGGGTCCAAATCTGCGGCGCAAGCCCGCGCCAGTCGGCGGAGATCCCCGGTAAGACGACGACATGCGGTGGTGCGCCGCTGCCCCAGGTAGTCACGCGGAGGCGGTACCGATCACACGGGGCCACGTGCACCCGCATGTCTCTGAGAATTGCAAAGGGCGTGCCCTCGGACGGTCCCCCGTTCGGGGGGATGAGCGGCGATTGAGAGGTGGTTGAGCCCCCGCGGATGCCTCAACCCCAGTTACGCGCCGTTAACTAAGTAGGCATGCTGCGTGCCTTGATAGCTGCCGTGCGCAGGCACGGTCATTCGGTTTCGTCGGGCCGCGACGATGTAGCGGTCCTGCTGCTCCATGGCCTCACCGGAAC
>VBGU01000007.1 GCA_005881085.1 Chloroflexota bacterium
CCCTATCGCGCGGTGGGGGTGAAGGCTGGTCGCTTCGTGTACTCCGGCCGGCCTGGTCTCGGCGCGATCCCCGCGTGACGACGACGTACCGGGTCGAGGTCGCCATCTTCGCGATCGCGCTCGCGGTCTTCGGTCTCGTCGCGCTCGCGCTGATTTGGAGCGGCGACTGGGCCTACGCGGCGCTCGCGAACGCCACCGGCAACACGACCGCGACATTCGTCATCCCGCCTGAACGACGCGAGGCGTGCGGCCAGGAGATGGTGATGGATCTCACGAGGCTGCGGGAGCTGCACCGTGTCTGGGCCGCCTATGTGGTCGGCGCATCGGACTTCCCCTTCGGGCCGGCCTGCTCTCTCTTCACAGCCGACGAATACGCGCACATGGCCGACGTGCGCGCGGTCTTTCGCGGCGCGGAGTACGCGGCGGCGCTCGCTCTCTTTGTTTTGGTCTTTCGAGTGGCTCGGGCTCGCCGGCGCGGCGATGCGCTGCGCCTCGTCCGCGCCGGCTCTTTGATCGCCGCGGGGATCGTGGCCGTGATAGGCATTGCCGCGGCCGTCGCGTTCGATCCGCTGTTCTTACTCTTCCACGAGGTGTTCTTCCCGCAGGGCAATTTCCTGTTCGCGCCGGACAGCAATCTGATCCGTCTGTATCCGGAGTGGTACTGGCAGGGCATAACGGCGGGCGTGGGATTGTCGTTCATCGCGGTCGCCCTTCTGGTGGCCGGGGCCGCCCACTGGGCACTCCGGCGGCGGTCGAACACATACACTCGCGCCGCATGAAACGAGTTCTCCTTATCGAGGACCTGCCGCAGGTCGCCCAGCACCTCCAGCAGATGCTTTCACGCGAGAAGGAAGCCGAGTTCGTCGGCGTCGAGAAGGATGGAGACGCCGCGCTCATCCGCGTGACCACAGAGAAGCCCGACGCCGTCCTGATCGACGCGCTCCTCTCAGGGAAAAGCACGGGCTTCGATCTCGCCAAGCGTGTCCGCGCCTCGTCACCCGGCACGCGGATCGTCATGGTCACGGTCCCGCAGCGTCCGATCGATCCGAAGCCCGATCAAGGCATCGACGCCGTCTTCGTCCTGCCGGGCGGGGCGAACGAGCTCGCGACCGCGCTCGCCATCGGCAAGCGCGATGTCCGGCTCAAGGGCCGGATGATCGTGTGCTTCTCTCCGAAGGGCGGATCCGGAAAGACCACCATCGCGATCAATCTGGCGACGATCCTGCGCCGTCGCGGCCACTCCGTCGCGCTGATGGACGGCGTCATGCAGTTCGGCTCGGTCCGTCACGTTCTTGCGGTACCGCCCGCCACGCGCTCGATCGTCGATCTCCCGACCGGTCAGGGCATGCGAACGTCGCTATCCGAGGTCCTCTGGGAAGGTCCGAGCGGCGTCGCGGTTCTCCTCGGTCCGCCGCGTCCGGAGGAAGCCGAGCTGATGGCCGCGCCCGACGTTGCCCAGGCCATGCAGATGCTCGCCGAGGATCACGATTACGTCATCGTCGACGCGCCGTCGAAGCTCGGGGAGGAGACCCTCGCGATGCTCGATGTCGCGGATGTCATTTTGCTGATCGTGACGTACATGCAGGCCTCGATCGCGAATACGCGCGCGGCGGTCGACACGTTCGAGGCCCTCGGCTACAAGGGACGGATCCCGATCCTTCTCGTCGTCAATCAGTCCGATAGCGCGCACGGAATGTCGAGGGGCGGCATCGAGCACACCCTCAACCTTCCGGTCGTTGGCGAGATCCCGACCGATTGGAAGGTCGTCGCCGAATCGCTCAACAAACAGCAGCCGTTCGTGCTCTCGTCTCCCAATGCCCCAGTCTCGAAGGCGATCGACGCTCTCGCGAACGCGCTCGTCCAGCAGCAGCGCCGCTAGACCTCCGTGAACGGGGCCGCCGACCGGCCGATCGGCGTGTTCGACTCGGGCGTCGGCGGGCTCACCGTGCTGCGCGAGCTCCGTCGGCAGCTCCCGAGCGAGTCCACGATCTATCTCGGAGACGAGGCACGCATGCCGTACGGCCCGCGCGAGCCCGCGGAGGTCGTCGGCTTCACCCGCGAGGCGATGCGCTGGTTCGCCAGGGCCGATTGCAAGCTCGTCGTGATCGCGTGCAACACAGCGACCTCGGTCGCGCTCGAGACCGTGCGCGACGAGTTTCCTGCGCCGACGATCGGCGTCATCCGGCCGGGTGCGGCCGCGGCGCTCTCGGCGACGGCTCGGCGGGCGGTCGGGGTCCTCGCGACGGTGCTGACCGTCCGAAGCGGCGCGTACGTGCGGGCCCTCCGCGATCTCGACCCGCTGGTCGACGTCGCGCAGCAGGCCTGCCCCAAGCTCGTTCCGCTCGTCGAGGATGGCAAGGCGGAGAGCCCCGCGGCTCTCGATGCGGTGCGCGAGTACGTCGAGCCGCTCCTCACCGAGGGCGGCGTCGTCCGGCCGGTCGTCGACACGCTGCTTCTCGGGTGCACGCACTACCCGTTGCTGCGTGCCGCGATCGAGAAGGTCGCCGGCCGCGACGTTCGCGTGGTCGACTCCGCGACGACGACCGCGCTCGCGGTGCGCGAAGTCCTCGCCTCGCATCGGCTGACCAGAGATGGCGGGCGCGCCGAGCACGCCCTCTTCTGCACCGGATCGGTCGAGCGGTTCCAGACGATCGCGCGCGCGATCTTCCACGAGGATCCGCCGGACGTTCGGGAGACGCGGCTCGCATGAACGTCGTCTCGGCGATCACCGGTCTGCCTTACGTCGGCAAGACCACCCTGTTCAATCTCCTGACCGGCGCTCATGCGTCGACCGGCGCCTTCGCCGGCGCGGAGGCGGAGACGAACGTCGGCGTCGCCAAGGTGCCGGACCGGCGCGTCGAGCAGCTCGCCGCACTCTACAAACCAAAAAAGATCACGCACGCCGAGGTCATGTACCGCGACATCGGCCTTGCGCGTGCCGAGAAGCCGGGTCAAGCGATCTCTCCGCAGAAGCTCGGCGATCTGCGCACGGCCGACGCGATCGTTCACGTCGTTCGCGCATTCAGCGCGCCGTCGGTCCCACACGTCGATGGTTCGGTCGACCCGGTGCGCGACCTGTCCACGGTGGAGCTGGAGCTTCTCTTCGCGGATCACGCCGTCGTCGAGCGACGGTTGGAGCGCATCGAGCCGGAGCTTCGCAGCTCCAAGGGACCGGAGCGCGAGATGAAGGAGCGCGAGAAGGCAGTGCTGCAGCGCGCGGTCGCGGCGCTCGCCGAGGAGCGTCCGCTTCGCGACCTCGACCTCGATCCGGACGAGGAAAAGGCCATCCGCGGCTTTCGGTTCCTCACCCGCATGCCGGTCCTCGTTGCCGTGAACCTCGACGAAAATGATGTCGCCGATCCCGAGCGCATCATCGCGCCGGTCCGCGAAGCCGCGAAAGCCCATCGCGCGAGCGCGGTCGTGCCCGTGTCGGCGAAGCTCGAGGCTGAGATCGCGGAGCTGCCGCCAGACGAGGCGGCGTCGTTTCGCAACGAGCTCGGCCTTGCCGAGCCGGCGCTCGATCGTCTCATCCGCGCGACGTACGAGCTGCTCGGGCTCTGCTCCTTCTTCACGGTCGGCGACGACGAGGTCCGCGCGTGGACCGTGCCGTGTGGCTCGCCCGCGCAGCAGGCGGCTGGCGCGATCCACACCGATCTGGAGCGTGGCTTCATCCGCGCGGAGATCATCGGCTGGGCGGAGCTCCTCAAAGCGGGAAGCGAGGCCAACGCGAAAAAGCTTGGTGTCATGCGCACGGAAGGAAAAACCTATCGCGTAAAAGATGGCGAAGTACTCCACGTCCTTTTCAACGTGTGATGTTCGACCTGGTCTCGATCGGACACGCGGCGCGCGACGAGTTCGAGGGCGATCCCGAGTGGCGCATCGGCGGGACCGCGACCTACGCCGCGGCCGCGGCCGCATGCCTCGGTGACCGCGTTGCGTTGCTCACGCGCGTCGGCCCGAACGAGCGGGACCGGCTCGCGGCGCGTTGTCGGGAGCTCGGTATCGAGCTGCACGCGCTACCGAGCGAGGTGACCACGACGTTCTCGTTCCGCTACGTCGACGGCCGGCGTCGGCTACGCCTGAAAGCGCGCGCGAAGAGCATCGGCGCGGATGCGATCCCCTCGGCCCTACGAGAGACCCGCTCCGTCGTGCTCGCATCGATCGCGCACGAGATCGAGCCCTCGGTGTTCGAGGTGTACGGCGGCGTACCGCGGGTCCTGGCAGCTCAGGGCTATCTGCGGTCATGGGACGCGGACGGCACGGTGAGACGGCGCGAGTGGGACGAGGCCCACGACGTGCTCGAGCGGGTGAGCGTCGTGGTCGTGAGCGAGGAGGACATCGAGGGCGACTTCGATCTCGCGCGCGGGTGGGCCAAGACGGCTCCGGTGATCGTGACCATCGCCGAGCGGGGCGCGATCGTCCTACGCGGCGGGCGGGAGGTCGAGGTCGGGGGCTTTCCGGCGAACGAGGTGGTAGATCAGACCGGCGCGGGCGACGCCTTCTGTGCCGGCCTCGCGCTCGCCCTCGCGGACGGCGACGATCTCGAAACGGCGGCGCGGTTCGCGAATGCGGTCGCGTCCTTCGCTGTCGAAGGCGTCGGCACAGTAGCTCTGGCCCCCCGGGAGAAGGTACAGGCGCGGATGCAGCGTCACTCCTCATCCTCCGTGTCGTCGTCCGACAAGGCACCACCGGGTCGAACGATTCCGTAGTCGGCCTCGACCGGGCTGGCGAGCTCGAGGCCGGAAGCGCGCATGTGCTCGAGCTCGTGCGCGTAGTCGCGGAGCATCAGCGCCGCATCGGTGAGCGTTCGCGCGCCCTCGATCGACCACTTCCCGCGGATCGTCAGACTCCCGCAGTCCGGGCATTGATAGATGGGCTCACCGACGTCGATGTCCTGGGTGTCCTCCTGGCTCACTGGTCCTCCTCGACAAGACGCATCGGCGACTGTTCGCCTGGGCGGACGGCGACGGCAAAGCCGTTGTCCGCTGGCTGGTCCAGCTCGAATCCGGCCCGGGCGAGCTGCTCGAGCGTCTCGGCGCGATCGCGAAAGCGTTGCGCCGCCTCAACGAGGCTCCTCGCACCGTCCATCGTCCACCGTGCTCGGATGAAGAGGTAGCCGAAGTCCCGCCACTCCTCCATGTACTCGCGAAGCTCGTCTTCGGTCACGCCCCTACATCGGAACGCGCTTGCAGGCAGGCTACGGGCTGGTCTTGGTCTCTTTTGAGAGCGGCGTGATGTGCTGCGCGTAGAGGCGGCCCCACGTGCCGTCGCGAATCACGCCCGCGAGCCATGAGTTCAGGAAGGGGAGGAACCCCTGGCGATCGGACGTGTTCTTCTTCGTGCCGACGCCGTAGCGCTGCTCTAGCAGGGCGTGACCGACGATCTTGGTATTCGGCTCCTGACGCGCGAGACCCCAGAGCGTCAGCTCTTCGGCGCCGATCGCGTCGACCTGGCCCTGCTGCAGCGCCCCGACGCAGGAGGCATACGTGTCGAGCGCGAGGGTCCGCGCCGAATCGTTCGCGTCCGTGACGTGCGCATCGACGCCTGACCCGCTCTGGACGCAGACCGTCTTCGTGTCCAGGTCCGCGAGATCCTTGATCTCGTCATTCGACGTCAGGACGAGGAGCCGCTCGCCGCTGACGAAGTACGTGTCGGTCAGATCGATCACCGCGGCGTGCTCGTCCGTGATCGGAAGCCGCGCGATGACCACGTCCGCCTGCAGGCTCGTGAGCGCCGTCACCGCCGTGCTCGAATCGACCGATATCCACTCGATCACCGTATCGATGTCCTGTCTCGGGCCGAAGATCGCCTTGGCGAGCTCGCGCCCGAGGTCCGGCTCGAATCCCGAGTACCGGCCGCTCGCATCGCGACTGGAGATGGGAGCTGGGTTGTCGAGCGCGCCGATCCGGATCTTCCCCTTGGTCTGGAGTGCGTACATGTACGTGGCGAGCTCGAAGCGTGGGCGCGCCAACGTCGCCGCCGGCGTCAGCGTCGCGCTTGGCCCGGGCGAGGATTCGGGGAAGCAGGCGACCAGGGCCACGCCGATCACCGCTAGGGCGGCGAGTCGCGGAGCGTTCACTGACGGAGCGTACTGGTCGTCGGTTTCGACGCGGTCGCTTAGGCTCGCCTCGTGGATGCCTTTGCTCCGGCGCGCGTCGCGCTCGCGTCGCTACAGGGTGAGGCGGGCGCGTTCGCCTCCGACGCCGACGGGCACGCTCTCTTCTGCGAGAACGAGGACGAGCTCTTTCCCTCGGCGTCGGTGATCAAGCTGCCCCTCGTGATGACGCTTCATGCGGACGCGGCGCGCAGCCTTGTGGATCTGGACGAGCGCGTGGGCGTCGGCGAGCGCGTCGACGGCAGCGGCGTGCTCCGGCACATGCGCGACGTCGATCGACTGTCCCTCCGAGATCTTGCGATGCTCGCGATCATCGTGTCGGACAACACCGCGACGAACCGGCTCATCGAACGGATCGGGATCGAGCGGGTGGGGGAGCGCTTGCGCGAGTGGGGCTGTCCCAAGACTCGGCTATCGCGAAAGATGTACGACTTCGAGGCCGCTACGCGCGGCCACGAGAACGTCATGACCCCGCGCGAGACCGTGTCGCTTTTGCTGCGCCTCCAGCGTGGAGAGTGCGAGGACCGAGCGACGAGCGATGCGGTCCTCGCGGTCCTCGAGCAATGCCAGGACCGCACCATGCTCCTGCGTTACCTCCCGTACGGCGCGAAGGCGCCGCACAAGACCGGGACGCTCGACGAATCGCGCAACGACGCCGCCATCGTTCCGGGCGATCGTCCGATCATCGTGGCGGCGTTCACCCGCAAGCTCCGCGACAGTGGCGCCGCCGTCTCGTGGCTCGGGATGGTCGGGTGGTGCGCGTACCGCGCCGCGGGGAATCCGGGCGATCCTCTTCCCCCGGAGCTCACCCGTACCGCATGATGCGCGGGTGAGCTCGCGACCACGCCGCCGGTCTCCGCGCGTTCGCTTCGGTCGAAGGGTCGCGGCGGTGTTTCTCGCGTTGGCCGGCCTCGTGCTTGCGGCGGCGTTCGTGGGCCTGACGGTGCAGGGCAACGCGATCGGCCGCGAGATCGCGGGCTATCAGAGCGACCTCGCCTCGGACCAAGCGCAGCACGAGGCGCTCGCGGCGCAGATCGCGAAGCAGAACACCGCCGATTACGTGAAGCAGAAAGCCCGCGACTACGGATACATCGCGCCCAATGAGTCGATCCTCGCGGTGCAGCGTGACGGGCAGGCGAGCGACGCGTTGGCTCGCACCGTGAGTCAGGGTCCGTCGCGGATCGCGCGATGGTTCGCGTTCTTCTTTGGGTCTCGTTAGAGGTAGAATTGGTTCGCGGGGTGGAGCAGCGGTAGCTCGTCGGGCTCATAACCCGAAGGTCGGACGTTCGAATCGTTCCCCCGCAACAGGGACGCGGCCAGATGGGCCGCGTCTTTCTATGTACGGGACCTCTTGTCACGGTGGAGAGGTCCTGCTAGAGCACGCTAATGCCTTACAAGGACGTTGACCGCCGCCGCGAGTATGCCCGCGAGTGGATTCGGACCAACCCTGCGAAGGCCCGGGAAGCGATGCGCCGCTGGCGTGAACGCCATCCGTCCGAGCACGCGGCGTCGAACCGCGCGTATTACGAACGGCACAAGCAAGAGCTCGCGCCCTATTTCGCTCAATATCGCCGCGAGCACCGCGACGTCCGGCAGGGCATCCACGCTCGACGGCGCGCCCGCAAACTTGGCGCGATCGGCTCGTATACGACCGCTGAATGGATTGAGCTCGTGCAGAGGTGGAACTGGACCTGCGCCTATTGCGGCGAGCGCGATGCTCTCGAGCCCGATCATCGGATCCCCCTTGCGCGCGGCGGCTCCAACTCGATCGAGAACATCCTGCCGGCGTGCCGACACTGTAATCAGCGGAAGGGGCTCTTGACCGAGGAGGAGTTCCGAGCACGTCTCGCGGCCGAACGAGGCCCGCTCGAACTCTAGAATTGATGCCTGCGAGGCTGGGTAGCTCAGTGGTAGAGCAGCCGACTCATAACCGGCAGGTTCGTGGGTCCGATCCCCACCCCAGCCACCAGTGACCCCTTCCGCGATCCGGGCGACAGTGCGGGACTACATCCGCGCGCACAAGATCTTCACGCCGGGCCCAGTCATCGTCGCGGTCTCCGGCGGAACCGACTCGACGGCCCTTCTCCTCATCCTCGCGGAGCTCGCGGACGAGCTCGGCATCGTCATCCATGTCGCCCACTTCGATCACCGCACCCGACCAAAGGAGAGCGCGGAGGACGCCGACTTCGTCGCGAAGCTCGCCAACCGTATCGGCGCGCCGATCCGCGTCGGTCGCGCCGATAAGCCGACGAAGACCGAGGACGCCGCGCGGACCGCGAGATATGACTTCCTCCGGCGCGCCGCGAACGAGATCGGCGCCACCGCGATCGCGACCGGCCATACCCGCGACGACCAGGCGGAGACCGTGCTCCTCCACCTCACGCGAGGCTCCGGGCTTGCCGGGCTCGCCGGCATGCGGCCGCTCCGGGAAGGGATCGCGCGGCCACTCCTCGCGATCGGTCGCGAGGACACGGTCGCGGTTTGCCGCGCGTCACGGATCCGCCCGCGGACCGATCCGACGAACCGCTCGCTGAGGTTCGCGCGTAACCGTGTTCGTCACGAGGTGCTTCCGAAGCTCGCGAAGATCAACCCGAGGGCGACGGAGGCGATCGCGCGCTTCGCCGAAGCCGCCGCGGAGCTGCAAATCGAAGATGACCTCGACATCGCTAACGCGCTCGCCCACGCGCGCGACAAGGACGCGATCGTCATCGCGGCCCTCGCGCCGGCGGTCCGCGGCCGCGCGCTCGCGCTTGCGTGGCGGGAGGCGACTGGTTCCGTGCTCGGAGCGCGACAACGCACGGCGCTCGAGGATCTCTCCGCGACCGAAGACGGTTCCAGCTCCCTCGACCTGCCCGGCGGCCGCGCGATCCGCGAGTACGGCCTGCTTCGTATCGTTGGCGACAGACCCGTCGAGAAGAGCGATCCGGCGATCCCGATGGAGCTCGGGCGGGAGATAATTTGGAATGGCTGGCGGCTAATGCTTGGCGGACCCGCGACGCCCAACGGAGCCCACGAGGCCGAGGTTCCGAAGAAGCTCCTAAGAAAGCTGCTCGTCCGGCAGCGGCACGACGGCGATCGGATGACAGGGCGCCCGCGAAAGAAGCTTCAGGATCTCTTCACCGACGCGAAAATCCCGGCGTCGCAGCGGAGCCGCTGGCCCGTTATTGCGAGCGAAGACGGTGTTTGGTGGGTCCCCGGACTCACCGAGCCGCCGAAAGAAGCGGGCGGAACGCGCCTTGCGGTAGCGGCTCCGGCGCACTTTGGGAAGGAGCTTTGGCCTACACGCGTTAGACAGGTAGCATCGAAAGTGGACTCGGTCGGAACGCGACCGCGGAAAGGGCCCTCGAACTGAATCTCGACAACCGGATCTTCAAGAACGGCATCCTGACCCTGCTCCTGGTGGTGATGGGGCTGGCGCTTCTGTATGCCTACCGGTCGCAGACGCAGCCGGTGCCCGAGGTTGACGTGAGCCAGGCCCAGCAGGACGTCAATGCGGGCCGCATCAAGAGCGTGACCGTCATCGCCAACAAGGCGACGCTCCAGTTCAAGGACACCGATACCCACAAGGAGCAGACGACCGTCCCCGAGCCTGACACGATCCTGTCGAAGACGGTCCAGGACTACAACGCGACCCACCTCGCGTCCGACCAGGTCGCTCTGAAGTTCCAGGAGAACAGCCAGACGCTTTCGGTCGTGGGCTCGATCGTCCTGAGCCTCCTGCCGGTCTTGCTCATCGGCGGCTTCTTCTTCTACATGATGAGGCAGGCCCAGGGCACGAATAACCAGGCGCTCTCGTTCGGGAAGAGCCGCGCTCGCATGTTCATCGGTAACAAGCCGACGGTGACGTTCGACGACGTGGCCGGCGTCGAGGAGGCGAAGCAGGAGCTCACCGAGGTGGTCGAGTTCCTGAAATACCCCGAGAAGTTCTCATCGCTCGGAGCCCGTATCCCACGTGGCGTTCTCCTCGTGGGTCCGCCCGGCACCGGCAAGACGATGCTCGCGCGCGCGGTCGCCGGCGAGGCGGGCGTGCCGTTCTTCTCGATTTCGGGTTCCGAGTTCGTCGAGATGTTCGTGGGCGTCGGCGCCAGCCGCGTGCGCGACCTCTTCGACCAGGCCAAGCGCAACGCGCCGTGCATCGTGTTCATCGACGAGATCGACGCGGTCGGCCGCCAGCGCGGCGCCGGCCTCGGTGGCTCGCACGACGAGCGCGAGCAGACCCTGAACCAGATCCTCGTCGAGATGGACGGATTCGACACGGGGACGAACGTCATCGTTGTCGCCGCGACGAACCGTCCCGACGTTCTCGACCCGGCGCTCCTTCGTCCGGGCCGCTTCGACCGCCAGGTCGTGCTCGACCGGCCGGACATCAAGGGCCGCAAGGCGATCCTCGACGTGCACGTTCGCGGCAAGCCCCTGGACAAGAACGTCGACCTGCTCCGGATCGGCCAGATCTCGCCCGGCTTCTCGGGCGCCGACCTAGCGAACGTGGTGAACGAGGCTGCGATCCTCGCGGCGCGGCGCAACAAGAAGCAGATCGGCCAGATCGACTTCGAGGAGGCCCTCGAAAAGGTCGCGCTCGGCCCGGAGCGGCGCTCGCGCGTCATCACCGAGAAAGAGAAGTGGATCGTCGCGTACCACGAGGCCGGCCACGCGCTCTGCTTCAAGCTCCTCAAGCACACCAACCCGGTCCACAAGATCTCGGTCGTGGCGCGCGGTATGGCCATGGGCGTCACCTGGTCGCTCCCCCAGGAGGACCGCTACTTCCGCACCCGCAAGGAATTCGAGGACGACATCGCCGCGGCCCTGGGCGGTTGGGTCGCCGAGCAGCTTCACCTGGGCGGAGACGCCACCACGGGCGCATCGAACGACATCGAGAAGGCCACCGAGATGGCTCGCCAGATGGTCACGAAGTTCGGCATGAGCGAGAAGCTCGGGCCGCTCCAGTACGGCAAGACCGACGAGCTCATCTTCCTTGGCCGGCAGATCCAGGAAGAGCGGAATTACTCGGAGGAAGTCGCGAAGATCATCGACTCCGAGGTCCACGACATCGTCGACCGAGCCCGCCAGAGGGCGTACGAGGTCCTGACGAACAACCGCGACAAGCTCGACCTCGTCGTCAGCAAGCTCATCGAGCAGGAAACGCTCGAAGCGGACGAGTTCAACAAGCTCATGGACGGCGAGCCCGATGCCGGCGTTCCCGTCGCCGCGTCAACTCCGGATCAGACGCCACCGGGCGCGCCGGCTGGAGAAGAGCGTCGCCGCGAGAAGGGTGAGAAGGGCAAAGGGCCCGCGCCCGCACCGACACCGGCTTAGCAAGCGCTACCCGCAACATCCGGCACGCCAAATGCTTGTAACCCCTAGCGATGGCTGATCTGATCGTCACAACACTTGCCCTCGTCGAGCGCAGTGAGCCCGCACGAGTCATTGCGCTCTGGGCGTTCACCGTGTTGCTCGCCCTCGCCTTCCTGGCGCTGTTGGTGGGCGACCAGGTGCGCGCCGCTTCCTCCTAGGCATCAACCGCCCGAGGTACCGTCGGGCGAGTGCGCCTCTTCGTTGCGATCCCGCTCCCGCCTGACCTCGCGGCTCGCGCATTCGAGATCCTGCCAGCGTCGCTTCTCGCGCTCCGCCGCGTCAAGGCCGAGAACCTCCACATGACCATCGCCTTCCTCGGGCAGACGCCGGATGAGCGACTCGGCGATGTGGCCGCCGCCGCCACCGACGCCGCGGCATCCGTCTCTCCGTTCAAGCTTTCGTTCGATCGCGCCGGACGGTTCCCCGAGCGGGGCCGGCCGCGCGTGGTCTGGCTGGGAATCGCAGACGGCGCGGCGAGCGTGATCGAGCTGGGCGAGGGCGTGTACGCCGGCCTGCGAAGCCATGGCCTCCGCTTCGACGACCGTCCTCTCGCGCCGCATCTGACGCTCGCCCGCCTCGCCCCGAACGCGAGCGCGGCCGAGGCTAGGACGGTCGGCGCGGCGCTCTCGAGCCTCGCGATCGGGAGCCTCCGGTTCGAGGTCAGCGAGATCGCGGTCGTCCAGAGTGTTCTTTCGCCAAAGGGTCCTCGGTACACGGCTCTGGCGACAGTGCCCCTCGCACACAGATAGCGCCCCCACCAATTCCGATGGCTAAACTCGGAATTCAGGCGGCGCTGAAGATGATCCGAAAAGCTGACCCGTACCGCGACACCGACGTCATAGACGCGCGGGCGCCGCGCACCAACCAGGCGATCGTGGGAACCCTCTCCCTCCTCGCCGCGCTCACCGGTTGGTGGCCGATCTTTGGCGTCCTTGCGGGCCAGCTCGCGATCGGCCTTGTCTTCGGGCGCCGCTATTGCGTTCCGTGCCTTCTCTACTTCGAGGTCATCCAGCCGCGCATCGGCGAGGGACCGATCGAGGACAGCCGTCCGCCCCGATTCGCGAACGTCGTCGGG
>VBGU01000396.1:0-2923 GCA_005881085.1 Chloroflexota bacterium
CGGGTACCGCAGCGTGCAGATCGCGCCACAGCGGCTCGCGGAACAGCTGGCGAGCACGCCGGAACTCCGCGAGCTCCACTTCATGCCGGTAGACCTAGGACTCGTGATCGAGTCGGATCAACACCGCGTCCTCATCCGGACGTCCGGCTACTCGACAGAGCACTTCATGGACCCGGCGCCTAACAGCGACCACCTCGCCGACTGCGATCTCCTCCCTCTTAGATCACCGCGAAGCTAGGCCACCGGCCGCTGCGTGAGCGCGGCCGATAGCAGCACCTCGTCGCCGCGCTTGTCGCCGACGTCGAGCTTCGCGCGGATCCGGGTGAGGTGAACGCGCAGCGTGTTCGGTGAAACGCCCAGCCGATCGGCGAGCGACGCGCGATCGAGCCGCTTCCCTTCGCGCGAGAGCAGCTCCATCTCGCGGAGGATGCCAAGCTCGCGCCAGGTGAGCCCAACGGTGCGCAGGTAGAAGGTCGCCTCGTCGAGCGCGGACGAGCCGACCGGCGCCGCGTTGTCCGACTTCGCGCGACGCAGCGCCGCGTCGGCATGCGCGCTGATCTTGCGCGCGAGCTCGCGCGCGGCGGGATCGCGCTCGGCCGCGCGCCCGAGCCACGACGCGACCTCCGGCAGGTAATACGCGAATCCCTCGCCGCCGCGCGCGCCGATGTCGCGCACGAGCCCGGCGGCGCGCGACGCGCCGCCACCGCGTACGAGCGATTCGCGCCAGTACGCCGCGTGCACGGCGGCACCGAGGGCCCAGTGCGACATGCCGCGAGCCTCGTAGTCCTTCGCGGCCTCGTCGAGCATGCGCACGCCACCGCGCGGGTCGCCCTTTTCGGCGCGCACGATCGCGCGAACGTTGTTGCGGAACTGCTCATCCTCGGGGAAACCGGCCGGGGCGCGTGTCAGGATGCGATCGGCGACGTCGGTCTCACCGCGCAGGAGCGCGAGGTGCGCGTGGTCCTCCGCGGCACCGGTCGCGCTCTGCCGCGCGAGACGGTCGCCGTCCGCGATCTCGCCGCGTTCCATGCGCGCCCGCGCGAGGCAGAGACACGTGTACCGCCAGACGGATGAGCCGTACGTGCGCAGGCTGGCCTCGGCTTTCGTGAACTGGTCGACCGCCTGGTCGATGCGTCCCGCCGCCCAATCGACGAAGCCCGTCGTGTAGACCGCCCACGCCGCTTCCCATGGATCGCCCACGCGCGCCGCGTGACGCACGGTTGCCTCCGCTGCGGCGGTCGCGTCGACATAGTCGCCCGAGTGCGAGAGCAGGTGCGCGAGCTGGCGCTGGACGCGCGTGACGACGAGGTCACGCGCGCGGCCCTTTGGGGCCGTGAGGAGCGCGTCCTCGGCACGTCGCGCGCTCTGCAACGCGCTGGTGATCTCGTTCTGCGCGGTGAGGACGGTGGAGTTGCCGAGATAGAACTCGGCGAGCATCAGCGGATCGCCCGCGGCGTGCTTCTGCGCGATCGCGGCGAGCTTCGGGGTCTCGTCGCGCCGGACGAGGTAATAGGAGAGCTGGAGAAGATCGACGGCCACGCGCGCCTCGAGGAGCGGCTCCTTAACCTGCGGGAGGACTTCATTCAGCTCGGCCCACGCGAGATCGAACGACTCGAAGTACTTGAGGCAGCGCGCACGCAGCACCCGGCGCTCGAGCGTCTGACGTCCGCTCGAAAGCAACGGAAGGAGCCGTTCGGCGTCGGCGCGCGAGAGCGGCGCAAGGGCCTGCTCCCGCAGTGTCGGCACACATGTATTACGCCATGACTAGGAGTTGAGTTCCTAGAGCCGCCGTTTAGGGCAGAGGCGGGAAAGCCTTCGCCAGCTCGCCTGTATGGCCGTGGGAATGGTCGGCTTGGTAGGCGGCGAAATGGCCGGCGTCGACGTCGCCCCAGTCGCTGTGCGTGCCCGGGCGCGTGGCCGCGCCGGGTCGCTGGAGCAGCTGGATGATCCGGGAGTGCGCGGCCGAGAGCCGCCGCGAGAGCTCCATCGGGTCGCCCTCGTTGTTCTTCCGCTCCGCGGCGATCGCGTCCTGGTCATACGACGCGACCGCCGGCCGGTCCTCGTCGATGCAGCGCTGCACGCGGTCGGCGAAGATCTCCGCCGCGTCCGCCACGTGGCCGATGATCTCGAGAGCGGTCCACTGGTCGAACTTCCTGCCGCGAAGGCGATCGACGGGCACGGTGCGCACGATTCGCGCGACGGTCGCCGCGTCGTCCGCGAGCCAGAACGCTTTGTCCTCGTCGTACCGGAGCCGTTCCACGCCCTTCTTCTATCACGGATGTAAGAGTTGGCGCTCGGGAAGTGGACGACGCCCGCTTCCTCCACCTGGACACTGGCGCCATGCGCGAGCTCGCGGCCGCTGCCGTGCTCCTCCTTGGGTTGGTGGTTGGCGCGCTCGCGCCCAGGCTTTGGCCCGAGAGCGTCAAGAGCGCCGCGCTCGCATCAGGCGCGCCGGTCGCCCCGCCGTCCTGGCACGGCAAAGACAGTGGCACAGGCTTCGTCGTCTGCGGGTCGAGCGATACATGGACGCGTCCGGCTCTTGACGAGCAGAACGCGCATCTCGCGGCGGATCCCCGATACGCCCGCCTGCGTGCCGACGACAGCTACTCCGAGGCATGGACGCCGTTCCGCATTGGCGCGTCGCTCTATGACGGTTCGGGTCTCAGCGCGCGAATCGATCTCATCGTGCTCACAGGAATGTGGACGGATCCGCATATCGGAGGCAACGCGGCGGGCTGCACCTCGATCGAGCCGCAGATCTGGCTCGTCGGCTACGCACCGGTCAAGTACGCCGCCGAGGATCGGGACTACGGATTTCTCAGCGTGATGCCGGCGCCCGGCTACCGGATGGTCGTCCTCACCGGGGTCATCCGCCCCGGGCTCGTCGTCGCCGCCGGGACGAAGGTGGGCGTCTTCCAGATGC
>VBGU01000396.1:2956-4900 GCA_005881085.1 Chloroflexota bacterium
CCGAAGCCGACCGCGATGTTTACGGCGAGCGCGAGCCCGGTCCCGCCCGCGCCGTTTCCAATGACCGACCGCCCCCTCGAGCTCGCACTTCCGAGCGCCTGTCAGGTCTCGCCGCAGACCCGCCATGCCGACGGGCTCGGTGCGGTCTGGACGGTGCAATGCGGGTCCGCCAGGGCAAACCTTTCGGTCTCCGTCGCGGCGACGAAACAGGGTTGGAGCCACATCGCGGGCCCACCGATCGGAGTCGGCATGCAGACCTACGCGAAGGGGAAGCTCTCGATGCAGCTTGCCTACCGACTCGATGGGCCGGCATACGCGGACCCGATCATCGTGGTGCAGTACTCGCGGCCGTTTGCGCAAGGCGCAGACACGTCGGATCTGCGTCCACTCGCGTACCTACGGGTGCCGACGGGCTTCGACCTACCGATCGGCTGCGTGTGGACGACGAATCCCGCTGGATTCACAAGCGATGGCGCCTACGAGATGGCGTTCGCGTGCCAGGGCCTCCCGGCGGCTGAGATCCGCGGCGCGTTCCACCGTTCGCTGCTGGCCCAGGGTTGGCGCGCCGAAAACGGCGGATTCGGTTTCACCAACTACGCGAAGGACGACCTCCGCTTGATGGCAGATTTCGTGAACGGGAATGCCGAGCCGAGCGAAACTCCGTGGGTGGTCGAGTCTCTCTGCTGCTTCGGTCCCTAACGTGACTCTGACACCGCTGCGCGCCTGACGAACTTTCCGCGACCCGCGTCGGCGCGAAGCACTCCCCGCTCGAAGACGATCTCGCCGCGCGCTATGACGACTTCCGGCCAACCCATCACATCCCATCCTTCGTACGGGTCGTAGTCGCAGGCGGAATGCAGGTCGGCCGCGCGGATCGTGCGGCGGGCGTTCGGATCAAAGATCACGACGTCAGCGTCCGAGCCGACCGCGAGCACGCCTTTGCGCGGGTACATCCCCACGACGCGCGCCGGCGCGGTCGCCAGGACCTCGACGAGGCGCATGAGCGTGAGGCGGCCTTTGCGCACTCCTTCGGAATAGAGCATCGGGAGAAGGGTCTCGAGATTTGAAACGCCCGGCGGGATCTTGTCGAATGTGAGACCCGCCGCGAGCTTCGCGGCCCTTGTGTGCGGGATGTGATCGGTGCCGACGGTATCGAGCGTCCCATCGGCAAGCGCAGCCCAGACCGCATCGACATCGTCAGCGTCGCGGAGCGGCGGCTGGCCGACCCATAGCGCGGCATCGGGACGTTCGAATTGCGCGCGCGTGAGGTACAGGTAGAGCGGGCGCGTTTCGCCGGACACCCGCGCGCGTCGCCTGCCCTCGCGAAGGGCGTCGAGAGCGGCGCGCGAGCTCAGATGGACGAGATAGATCGCCGCACCTGACTCCTTCGCGAGGCCGATCGCCTCGCGCACCGCCTTGACTTCGGCTTCGACTGGGCGGCTTTCGGGGAAGTGCTCGACACCGGTGCGACCGGACGCGTGCAGCTCGGCAGTGCGTGCGGCCACGATCTCGTGGTCCTCGGCATGGATCGCGACAACCGCTCCAGCCTCAGCGGCCGCTCGGAGCAGCAGGCGGTAGTCCTCGCGCCGCTCCACGAACCGTGGCGAGACCATGAAGACCTTGAGTCCCGCGTGGCCGTCGCTCACCAGGGCGGCGATCTCCGCGCGCGCGTTGTCGCTCGGATCGGTCACGACGACGTGGAAGGCGAAGTCAGCGAGCGAACGTCTCGCGTCACGCATACCACGCTCGATGCCGCGCCTGAGCGAACCGTCCTCCTGGTAGACCATCGACACGACGGTCGTCACGCCGCCCGCGATGGCGGCACGCGTGCCGTGCTCGAAGTCATCGAGCGGCGTGAACGTCGGTGTGGACGCGAGGTGCGTGTGGAGGTCGACGCATCCCGGGAGCACGAGCTTGCCGCGCGCGTCAACCTCGCTCGAGGCT
>VBGU01000008.1 GCA_005881085.1 Chloroflexota bacterium
GAAGACACTCTGCACATAGCGCTGGATCGTTCCCCAGTAGCGGCGGACGTTGTAGTAGACGTCCGACTCCTGACCCCAGAGGTTTTCCACAATGCGCGTCGGCTCGCCGCCGAGCGGGACATCAAAGGAGTCGGCGAGCGAGTGAGCGATGTCGGTCGAGATGACAAGCGTGCGCTTCCCTCGCTCCGCGGATAGAAGCGCGGTCGCGGCCGCGACGCTCGTCTTTCCGACGCCGCCCTTCCCCGTGTACACGATGATCCGCGTCGCGCCGGTCATCGACCGAGCATAGGTCTGACCGCGACCGATACCTCATCGACCCGACTGCGGTCGCATGCGCGCGTACGTTCCGTTCGCCGGTGTGGCGGCACCAGCAGGGAGGAAGAAAGTGTCGCCACTTTCGCAGCGCGAAGCAGAAGTCCTCGAGCTCGTTCGCACGGGGCACACGACCAAGGACATCGCGGCGCAGCTAGGCATCAGCACGAGCACCGTTCTCTGGCATCGCAAACTGGCAATCGCGCGTCAGACCGCCGCAGCCGCTCCCAACCGCGTCCCCAGCTCGCGCACGACGTCGACGAGCAGGTCGACGTCAGCTTCCATCGTGCGCCAGTTGACGATCGCGGGACGGAAGGCCACGACCCCGCGGTAACGCGTCGTGCCGGCGTACACGCGTCCATCGGCGAGGAGCTCGGCGCCCAAGCGCAGGTTGAGGGCGTCGAGCTCGTCGGCCTTCGCACCCTTCGGCCGGTAACGGAAGCAGACGATGTTGAGCGGCGCATCCGCGAGCCGTTCCAGATCGGGCGCTTCGTCGACCCGCCTTGCGAGGTGCTGCGCCAAGTCGAGATGACGCTCGACCATCTCCTGATAACCCTTGCGGCCGTAGGCCCGAAGGGTCGCCCATATCGCGATGCCACGGGCGCGGCGCGAGGCCTCGGGTCCCATCGCGCCGAACATCGGATGCTCGCCCGGCTTCGGCAAATACGCAGCGCCGATCGCGAACGCCCCCGCGAGGAGCGCGGCGTCGCGGACGAACGCGAAGCCCGAGTCGTACGGCACGTTGAGCCACTTGTGCCCGTCGGCGATGACCGAGTGCGCGCGCTCGACGCCGCTCGCAAGATGTGCCGCCTTCGGCGTCGCACGGGCGAAGAGTCCGAACGCGCCGTCGACGTGGAGCCACGCGTCGTATTTCTCCGCGAGATCGGCTATCGCATCAATCGGGTCGAAATCCCCGGCGTTTACCTCGCCGGCGTTGCCGACCATGATCGCGGGCCCTCCCCCGAGCTCGCGCAGGGCCCCTTCCATCGCCCCGAGATCGATCCGGCCGATGTCGTCGCGCGCGAAGCGCCGCACCGTCTCGCGACCGATGCCGAGCATCGCCAGCGCCTTCGTCGCGCTTGGATGGATGTAACCGCTCGAGAGCACCGGGACGGCCGGAAGCCCCGCGAATCCGCGAGCGTCGACATCGACCCCATGACGTCGCGCCCACCACGTGCGCGCGGCCGCCAGTGCCGTGAAGTTCGCCATCGTCGCGCCGGTCGTGAGCACGCCACCCCATGACGCGGGGAGACGGAAGAGCTCCTTGAGCCACTCGAGCGAAAGCTCCTCGCACACCGTGCCGATCGGCGTCGAGTCGTACGCGGCCGCGTTCTGGTCCCACGCGGAGGTCAGCCAGTCGGCCGCGAGCGCGGCGGGGGTGTCGCCGCCGATCACCCAATGAAAGAAGCGCGGGCCGGAGGCGCGGAGAGCCCCGTCGGATGCCCCGACAAGGGCGTCGATCGTGGCGAGCGCGCCGTCGCCCTGCTCGGGGAAAATCCGGTCGAGCCCGGCCGCGGCCGCATCGGCACCGGGCTGGCGCACGCGGGCCTGGTCAATGTCAGCGAGATAACGTTGCGCGGCATCGGCGGCGCGACGGAGAGTTTCGCCTACCAGCCGACGCTCGCGGATCGGGTCGCTCACCGAGAAATCCTAGCCCGGGCTAACGTGGGGGGCGGATGTCGAAAATCGCACCTACCGAACGTCGTCCCAGCGTGCGGATGCTGCTGCATGGCGTCTACCGCGGCTTCGCTGGGGGCGCGCGAGACGTGACCCTCGACGCCGGGACGATCCGGGAGGCGCTGGACGGGCTCGTACGCGCACATCCCAGCCTCAGCGAGCGCCTCCGCGACGAACACGGCAAACTGCGTCCGCATCTCGCGCTGTTCATCAATCAGGACGACGCGCGCCTCCTTGGCTGGGAGGACGCGCCACTCCGCGACGGGGACATCGTTCACGTCATACCGGCGCTATCGGGCGGCTAAGAGAGAGGGAGGACTCGGGTGGCAAAGAAGGTCACGCTGCTGGTCGGAACGAAGAAGGGTCTGTACATCCTGCGCGGCGATTCGGGGCGAGGCTCGTGGGCATGTGAGGGTCCCGAGTTCGCGCCGGCCGAGATCCATCACGCTGCGTACGACCCGCGCGACGGATCGATGTTCGCGGCGGTGAACCAGACGTGGGGCGGATCGCGCATCGAGGTCAGCCGCGACATGGGCAAGACGTGGAAGACGACGAAGAACCCGGCTTTTCCCGAAGGCACGGATCGTACGTTCTCCAAGACCTGGCACATCGAGCCGGGACACTCCAAGACGCCGAACGTGGTCTGGGCAGGCACCGAGCCGGCCGCGCTCTTCAAGAGCGAGGATCGCGGCGAGACCTGGACGATCGTGAAGAGTCTCGACGACCAGCCTTCCCGCGCGAAGTGGGTGCCGGGCTTCGGCGGGATGGGCCTCCACTCGATCGCGATCGACGCGACGGATCCGAAGAAGATGATGGTCGGCATCAGTGTCGGCGGCGTGTACCGCACTGAGGACGGCGGCACGACGTGGGTACAGGACAACAAAGTGGACGGTGCCCCGAGCGAGCGTCCGGACGTCTTCTACTGCATCCACAAGCTACTTGCGCACCCGGTCGAGAGCGGCGTGCGTTTCATGCGGGTCCATGAGGAGGTGTACTGGCGCGACCCGGGGGAGACGACCTGGCGCTTCAGCACGCCGGGGTTGCCGACGAACTTCGGGTTCGCCGCTGCGATCCATCCGCGCGACACGCAGACCGCGTATTGCATCCCGCTCGACGGCATGAAGCGCACCGCTTCGCCGTTCGGGATCGGCGTCTATCGCACGACGGACAAGGGCAAGAGCTGGGACCGGCTCGACAAGGGCCTTCCCGAAGGCGCGCCGATGGAGTCCGTACGCGAGGGAATGCACAACGATCGTCTCGATCCGATGGGTCTGTACTTCGGCACGGCGAACGGCGACGTGTGGGCCAGCAGGAACGAGGGCGAGAGCTGGTCGCGCATCGCGCAGTACCTGCCGTACGTCACATCGGTGCACGCCGCGACGATCGAGTGACGTGCACGTTCTGTCAGATCGCTAACGGCGAGATCCCGGCGCACATCGTCCACCGCGACGAAGAGGTGGTCGCGTTCCTCGATCGCGCGCCGCTTCTACCCGGTCACGTGCTCGTGATGCCAGTCCGGCACGTCGAGACGCTCGACGATCTGCCGGACAGCCTGCTCGCGCCGGTCCTTGCGGCCGTGCGACGAACCTCGGTCGCGGTGCAGAAGGCGCTTGGCGCTGAAGGCTCGTTCGTCGCGACGAACACGCGCGTGAGCCAGAGCGTCCCGCACCTTCACGTTCACGTGGTCCCGCGGAACAAAGGCGACGGACTCTTCTCGACACGGCTCATCTGGCAGCGCAAGAAATACGAGAACGACTCGGAGATGGCAGACCTCGCGACGAAGATCAAGACCGCGTACGAGCTGGCGCGATGAGGGCCCCGGCATAAGCCGGGGCCCTCGCCAAGCATGGCTTCGTCAGACGCGCATCATCCGCATTTCCCGTGCATCTGGATGTTGCCGCCCGCGAGCGTGCCCCAGGAGTCGGCGCCGGTCGCGTGAATCTCGAAGAAGTCGCTGCGTCCAGGCTCGCCCATGTCGATCACGAGGACGTGCCCGGTCCCCGAGCCATCATTAAAGGTCAGGATCGCGGCACCCTGGAAGGTGTCGGGCGACGGCGCCATCGGCACGTGTTGGAACTTCGGATAGTCCAGGTCTTTTTCGAGGTCGGTGCGAGTGTCGTAAACGTTCGCCATCGGGTCCTTGACGTGTAGCTTCGTCGGACCGTAGAGAACGTGGCCCCACGCGGTCAGGTTTCTTCCGGCGACGGCGAAGTGCGCCTTGCCATTCCAGTCAATGAACCCGCCGCCGGTCACGAACGCGTTCTTGCCAGCACAGCCATTCGTGGCGCAGGTGATGTCCGCGTGAGCCTGCGCGACGTAGAGGTCGATGACCATAGGTACGAACACGTGCAGAGCGGTCACGGTGATGTCGTTGCCGGCTCGCCCTGAGCTCGCCCCCTCGTTGAGGACGATGTAACCGCCGCCAGGCAGCGGGATCCTCTCGCTCTCCGTGCCCGCGGCGGCCTCGATCGTCTTCGACACGCTGACGGTCGTGGTCGTGTCGTTGATCGTCACTGTGGTCGACTCGCCGCCCTTGACGGAAGGCACGCCGTTCGTGCATTTCGCCTCGGCCGTCGTCCGGAGTGCGGTGGCGCTGATGGTCGCGCCGGGTACGTTGAGCTCGAACTGCGCGACGTACGCCTCCGCGCTGCTCTTGTTCCCGCTCGTGGCGACGCTCGCGTGGAGGACCTCGAGGGCGAGAAGGCTGCCGGTCAGATTGGGCGCCGTGATAGCGCAATTCCCAGGCGCGGCCGGATAGCAAAAGACTGACGCCGAGTCATTGATCTCGGTCGCTCCGCTGAAGCTCTGCGTCGCCGCCAGGCATATCGTGCTGCTCTTGGCAGAGGCGTCGTTGCAGTCAACGGTGACGAGTGGTCCGACACCCAGCACGTTTCCCTTGAGAGCGGTGGCCTGACCGCTGAAGGTCGTCGGCGTCGCCGCCGTGGCCGTCGACGCGGCGGGCAGCCACAGGGCGGCGGTGAGAAGCAGGGTCACACTCAATAACGCACCGGGTCGCCACCGGCGCACGCTTTCGCAGCTCATTTTTCTTGCCTCCTTATTTCGGTAACCCCGCGTCCCACCGCTACGGTCACGACAGCGCTGAGCCTCCCTCCGACTTTTTCGCCAGGTACGTTTTTCTCCTAGGCCAGCGGAATGGGTGCCCCAAATGCGCGGCGGCGCCCGGAACCGGCAGAACCGGAAGCCGTTAGTTCTTCCGATGTCAGTTGGCCATGGGTCCATCGCTCTCTAGGCGAGAAATCGAGGTCCTGCGGCACGTCGCGCTTGGTGAGACCTCGAAGGAGATCGCCGGAGCGCTCGGCATAGGCGAGCGGACCGTGAACTGGCATCTGGAGCGCGTGTTCGTGAAGCTCGGCGCGGGAAGTCGGTCGGAGGCGGTCGCCCTCGCACTCGAGCTGGGCATCGTGCGCCGACCGCATGACTCGCAGACGAGCCCTTGAACGCGAATACGACACGACGACGGATTGAGTGAGAGCGGATGGCGAAGATCGCGACGAAGATCCCCAGCACATGCGACGGCCGACCCCAAGTACCAGGACTAATCGGCCGGGAGAGTTCCATTGCGCAACCGCACAAGCTGGCGCTCAATCGTCTTCGGGTGGAGGCCGGCACGAGCCGGAGGGGCTGGAGAGGAAACCGGCTATGAGCGCAGGACAGAGCTTGCGACGTGGCTACGCATACGGGGTGAACCCAGCGGTCCACACGGGACCAGCTCTCGCACGACGCAGCACATCGACGGACATGGCCTCGCTCTTTGTAATGGCGACGATCGTTTTCGTGATCGTTGCCATCGCGAGCGATCCGGTTCTCGCGGCATCGGCGTGGCGGCTCTTCGGCACAGCCTGGTCTGACGCGATCGGACTCGTCCTGCGAGTGGTGAGCCGCTAACTAGCGGCTCACCGCCGTCGGAACGAATCTCCGTATCGCATCGACGATCGCGCCGTGCTCCTGCTCGAGCACGCGGGCCGCGAGCGTTTCCGCCGTATCGCCGGGTTCGATCGGCACGCGACGCTGGACCACGACCTCGCCGAGATCGACGGTCTCCGGGTGAACTCGATGAACAGTGCATCCCGATTCCGTCGCTCCCGACGCGAGCACAGCCTCGTGGACCTTGTCGCCGTGCATGCCCCGGCCCCCGAACAACGGAAGGAGCGCCGGGTGCAGGTTGATCACCGGAACCCCAGACAGTCGCACGAAGAAGATCGGCGCGAGGATATGGTCGAAGCCCGCAAGTACGACGAGCTCGGCGCCGACGCCCGCGATCGCCGCGGCCATCGCCGAATGGGCGGCAGCGCGATCCGAGTAGGTGCGGAGCGTGAAGACGGCGCTCGGCACGCCGGCGAGCGCGGCACGCTGCAACGCGGGGACACCCGCATGGTTCGAGACGACGATCGCCACGCGCGCATCGAGCCCGCCTGACGCGCACGCGTCCAGGATGGCCTGAAGATTCGACCCGCGACCCGATACGAGGACCGCGACTGGCAACGTCATCCGAAGATCACCCTCCGACCAGCTGAATGTGGGACGACCCGTCCGAGCGCGACCGCGCCCGGCACGGCCGCGAGAGCCGCACCGAGCCCGTCCGCGGCGATCGCGACGACCAGGCCGATCCCCATGTTCCACGTGTCGAACTGTTCGATCTCCTCGAGATCGCCGAGCCTCGCGAGAAGCGTGAAGACTGCCGGCACCTCCCAGGACTCCCGGTCGATCCGGGCGGCCGTGCCGTCGGGCAACGCGCGCGGGAGATTTCCTTCCCAGCCTCCGCCGGTGATGTGGGCGATCGAGTGGATGTCCGCGACCTCGCGCAGCGCGCGGAACTCCGCGAGGTACGGGCGGTGGACCGTGAGCAGCGACACGCCGAGCGTTACCCCGCCAAGCTCCTGCCGCGGCGCCAAAAGCACGTCAAGCAACGAGGCGCTCCGCTCATGCATCGCTCGGCGCGCGCAGATCTCGCGGGCGAGCGAATACCCGTTCGTGTGCAGGCCGGTCGACGGAATTCCGACGAGCGCGTCGCCTTCGCGCACGCGGTGCGGGCCTAGGATCTTCTCGCGATCGACGGCACCGACGAGGAAGCCCGCCAGGTCGTACGTGTCGGGCGCGTACATGCCTGGCATCTCGGCCGTCTCGCCGCCGAGAAGCGCGGTGCCGAAACGGGCGCAGGCGTCGGCCATCGCGCCGACGACCCGGGAGAACACGGCCGGGTCGATCTTCGAGGTCGCGAAGTAATCGAGGAAAAAGAGCGGCTCGGCGCCCATCGCGAGTGCATCGTTCACGCAGTGGTGGACGAGGTCGGCGCCCACGACCTCGTGGCGGTCGAGGAGACGAGCGATCTCGAGCTTTGTGCCGACTCCGTCCGTCGTCGCGACGAGGACCGTGCCGGCGCCGGGCGAGGCGAAGAGTCCGCCGAACTGGCCGACGTCGCCGATGACCTCGGGGCGCCGCGTGCGCGCGATGCGTTCCTTCACCCGGGAGAGCGCGTCCTCGGCGCGCGCGATGTTCACCCCGGCGTCGCGGTACGTCAGGCTCACGCCTTCACCGGCTCGGCCTCGAGCGAATCCTTCGCGAGCTCGAGCTGCACCGGCACGAGATAGTCACCGGTGAAGCAGGCCGTGCAGAGCTCGCCTACGGTGCCCCCCGTCGCGGTCACCATGCCGTCGAGCGAGAGGTAGCCGAGCGAATCCGCTCCGATGTACTTGCGGATCGAATCGATGTCCTTGCGCGATGCGATGAGGTCATCGCGGCGCGCCATATCGACGCCGAAGAAACACTGATGGCGGATCGGGG